>CAZZIF010000032.1:5961-21609 GCA_964654025.1 uncultured bacterium | reverse complement strand
GCCCTCCCGACGCCTCCTCCGCCCTCCCGACGCCTCCTCCGCCCTCCCTAAGCCTCCTCAGTCCTCCCCTCGCCCCCTATCCTCCCGAATCTTCTCTAATCAAAGACTCATCAGACTCCCGATGAAAATCGGAAACCTCCTGACCGAACGGTCGGTAGAGACGGGCAACTGATTCGGTGGTGACAGGTTCAGAACCACGAGGTGTTCCCAGACGATGAAGGCAACGAAGGCAACGAAGGCAACGCGACAGGGCGCCGGAGGGCGCGATGCCATCCTGGACGCCGCACGGCAGGTCTTCGCGCGCCGGGGGTACGCGGGCGCATCGATGCGCCAGATCGCGGAAACCGCCGGCGTCACGAAAGCGGCAATCTACTATCACTTCACCGACAAGGCGTCCCTGTTCCGGGAGGTGCTCAGCCACGCGCTCGAACAGATCCATCGCCGCAAGGCGGCGGCGCTGCTGGGAATCGTGGACCCGCTCGAGCGCTTGAGGGCGCTGGTGTGGGCCCACCTGCAGCAATTCGCGGAGCAGCGAGACCTGGTGCGTCAGATCTACGTCATGATCTTCCTTCCCGAGGAGGCATCCGTGCCGGTGACCGACATCTTCCATGATCAGAGTTGCATCTTCCGCGAGGTCCTGACCGACTGCTCCCACGAAGGGTACCTGGAGCCCGAGGAGGTCGAGGAGGCCGCCCTGGTCGTCCTGGGTGCCCTGGAGTATGCCGGCGCGATGTCACTGCTGGACAAGAACGCGCCCCCTCCCTCGCGCGAGTACGCCGAGGCCATCCTGACGCGTGTTCTCCCCTGGGCGGGCCAGGCCCCTTCGAAGCAAGACCGCCCGGGGCGGCGCACCGGCCGCATCGCATCGCTGCTCATGCCCCTGCTCATGCCGGTGCTCATGCCGGTGCTCACCGCGGCGGGTCTCGGTATGGGCAGCGGCCTCCTGCCGGCCGCCGCGCAGACGGCACCGCTGGATGTGATTCCCGGCAGTAGCGGGCCGATCCCCATCGAGGTGTGTGTGGAAGAGGCCCTGGAGCAGAACAGCGCCATCCTGGCCGCCCGCCAGGGGCGCCGGGAGCTTTCGGGCCAGAAGAAACAGGCCGTCTCGCTCGGGCTGCCCACGCTCGACGCCACCGGCACCTGGTCACGCGGCCGCGATCCCAGCTTCGCCTTCGATCAGACCTTCGGGGGCGGTGGCGACGGGGCAGCCGATTCCACGGCCTCGGGCCTGGACAGCCTGTTCGCCGGGTTCAGCTTCATCCCGGCCCCCGAGGACATCCAGGCCCAAACCTTCTGGCGCACAAGCCTCAACGCGCGCTGGGAGGTCCAACCCAGCCTCATCTACAACGCCGTCGGCGCCGCCCAGCTCGGCATTCGCCGACAGGAAGCACTGATCGCCGACACCGAGCATCGCGCCATCGAAGAGGTCATGCGCGCCTACCACCAGACCGTCATGGTAGGTGAGCAGATCGCCGCGCTCGACGCCGACATCGAGGCCAAGCGCGAGTTCCTCGAGATCACCCGCCGCCGGTTGGAGCTGGGGTTCTCCACACCGCTCGATACGCTGCGCGCGGCCGTCGCCTACGGCAACCTGCTTCCGCAACGGCGCAACCTGGCGCAACGGCTCCGGGACGCCGGCGCGAACCTGAATGTGCTCATGGGGCGCCCGCCGCACACTGCGTTGTCGCTGTTGCCACAGGAACAGCTCGAGCTCGAGCCCATTGGGCCCGAGCTGGCGATGGAGGGCCTTCCCCACCGGCCCGATCTGATGAGCCTCGAACTCATGATTGAGATCCTGGCGAAGAACCGGGGCCGGATCAAGGCCGAGCACCGGCCCGTCGTCTCGGCCGATGCTTCCTACGGCTACGTCACCGGCGACTTCGGAGACATGTTCGACCAGGGCCACGACTTCTGGAACGCGAGCGTGACCCTGCGTGTCCCGCTCTTCGACGGATTGCGCACGAGGGGACGGGTGCAGGAGGCCGAAGCGCAGATCCGGCGCACCGAGCTCGACCAGCTCGACGCGGTCCGCCGCGCCGGTCTGGAAGTGCAGTCCCTGCTGGGCGAGCTGGAGGCAGCGCGGGAAAACTACCGCGCGGCCCGGCTCAACGCCGAAGCGGCCGAGGATGCGCTCGAGCAGATCCAGATGCGCTATGAGCTCGGCCAGTCCGACTACCTCAGCGTGCTCGACGTGCAGGCCGACCGCTCGCAGGCCCAAAGCAACCTGATCTCGGCCCGGAACGAAGTGTTATCGGTTACCGCCTCGCTGAAGCGAGCACTCGGGTTCCGGCCCGACCGCTCCCTGGCAAACATCAAGCAGCAACTCACCCGGGAGGCCTCATGATCCCGGCCCACGCAGATTGTACGGAGGTCGTCATGTTCTGCTCCTCTGACCGTCATGCCGGATTGAATCCACATCCCCGGAGGTCGGGCCGTTCTGCCGCGGACGCCTCTGCCCCCGCCCCGGCGGCCTTGCTGGCGGCAGTGCTCCTCGGCGCCACCCTCTCGGGCTGCGGGTCGGGCGGCCCTTCCGCGGACGCCACCGAAAGGCCGGCGGAGGTCCCTCGCAACGTACGCGTCATGACCATCGAGCCGACCGAGCTCAAGACCTTCCTCACGATCGCCGGCCGTACCCGATCGCTCCAGGGCGCCGACCTCAGCGCCGAGGAAGCCGGCCGGGTGGCGGCCATCCCCCGCGAGAAGGGCGCGCGGGTCTCGGAAGGTGACGTGCTCGTGCTGCTCGACCGGTCGCTTCTGGCCGCCGAGAAGAAGTCCGCCGAGGCCAACCGCGATCTGCAGGCCTACAACGCCGAGCGGATGCACCAGCTGCGCCAGGCCAACTCGATCAGCGAGCTCGAACTCCGCCAGGCCGAAACGCAGCTGCGCGATGCCGAAGCCCGCGCGGAGATGGCCAGTATCCGCTACGAGCGGGCCGCCATCGATGCGCCGTTCGACGGGGTCGTGGCCGACCGCTATGTGGACCTCGGGCAACTCGTCAGTCCCGGCCAGCCGGTAGCCCGCGTTGTCGATCCCTACACGATCGTCCTCGAAAGCGCCCTCACCGAAATGGAAATCGGCTGGGTCGAGGAGGGCAAGAAGGCCACCGTCAAGCTCGACGGGTTGGAAGATGAGTTCGAAGGGGTCGTGCACTGGGTCGGTATCGCGGCCGATCCGGCCACCGGCAAGTTCCCCGTGGAAATCTACATCGACAACCCCACCGGCCGCCTGCGTCCCGGAACCGTGGGGCGGGCACGTATCCTGAAATCCGTCTACGAGGACGTGGTCCTGATCCCACGCGACGCCGTCATCTCCCGGCCGAGCGGGCCGGTGGCGTTCGTCGCCGAGGGAGACCGCGCCAGTTTGCGCCGGCTCGACCTTGGTGTCGACCAAGGGCTCTTGGTCCTGGTCGAGTCCGGAATCGTGGCCGGGGAGCGGCTGATCGTGCGCGGCCAGCGCGAGATCCACGATGGATCGGCCATCCTGATCCAGGAGGAATCCAGCGCCCGGGACGGGACGCTGCCCGGCGATCCGGATGTGATCTCTCAGGAGCATACGGTTTCGCGCCTCTGGAACCACGGTAGTTGAGAGACCTCAGGCACCTGAAGAACCCCGGCACCGAGGGAGGCCGTTCGTGAGAATCACCGACATCTCCATCCAGCGGGCGATGACCGTCTTCGCGCTCATGATCATGGTCGTCATCGTGGGAATCTCCGCCTACCAGCGTTTGCCCCGTGAGGCATCGCCGGACGTCAAGATTCCCTACGTCCTGGTGATGGCGCCCTACTTCGGCACCAGTCCCCAAGACATGGAGAACCTGGTCACGCGGAAGCTGGAGCAACAGCTCAAGGGCCTGGCCGATCTCGAGGAGATGAGCAGTGTCTCGGCCGAAGGTCACGCCCAGGTCCTGCTCGAGTTCAATACCGACGTGGAGATGACCGACGCGCTCCAAAAGGTCCGCGACGCGGTCGAGATGGCCAAGCCGGACTTGCCGCAAGACGTTCGCGAGGACCTTTCGATCATCGAGATCAGCTCCGACGACTGGCCGATCATGCAGATCGTGCTCTCGGCCGAGTACGATCCCGTTCGCCTGAAGGAAGTCGGCGAAGATGTGAAGGAGGAACTCGAGCAAATCCAGGGCATTCTCGAGGTCAACCTCTCCGGAGGGGTCGAGCGCGAGGTGCGCGTGGATGTCGATCCGCAGCGGCTGCGATTCTACGAGCTTGGCCTGATCGACGTGATGGATGCGATCCGCCTCGAGAACATCACCATCCCCGGCGGTGACCTGGGACTGGGAACCTACGACTACCAGGTCCGCGTGCCGGGGGAGTTCGAATCGGTCGAGATCATTCCCGACATTCTGATCAATCCCGGCGCCCCGGTGCCGGTATACGTGCGGGACGTCGCGGAGGTGAGTTTGGGGCTCAAGGAGCGCGAGACGATCTCGCGCCTCAACCGCGTTGACGCGGTCACCCTCTCGATCACCAAGCGCAGCGGCGAGAACGTCATTCGCATCGCCGAAGAGGTCAAGGCCCTGATGGCCCAGCTGGAAGCCCAGCTCCCCGCGGGCACCGCCGTTTCGATCATCGGCGACCAGTCCGTCTACATCGAAGACATGGTGGCCGAGCTGGAGAACAACATCCTGAGCGGGCTCATCCTGGTGGTCGTGGTGCTGTTCCTCTTTCTGGGGCTCACGAACTCGTTCTTCGTGGCCGTGGCGATCCCCTTCTCGATGCTGATCAGCTTCATCGTCCTCAACGCGCTCGACATCACCCTGAATATCGTCGTGCTCTTCTCCCTGATCCTGGCGCTCGGCATGCTGGTCGACAATGCGATCGTCATCGTCGAGAACATCTTCCGCTATCGCCTCAAGGGCAAGGGACGCGAGCAGGCCGCCCGCGAGGCCACGCACCAGGTCTCGACACCGGTGATCGCCTCGACCCTGACCACGATCTGCGCCTTCGGCCCACTCGTGCTCTGGCCCGGCATCATGGGCGAGTTCATGAAGTACTTGCCGATCACGGTGATCGTCACCCTCGCCTCTTCGCTCTTCGTGGCGCTGGTCTTCAACCCGGTGCTCTGCGCGCGTTTCATGCGCGTGCCCGAGGGTGTGGCTACCAAGAAGCGCCCCGGTGACCGCTTCATCGCCTTCGGCCTGAGCACCTACGAGCCCACGCTGCGTTGGGCCTTGCGGCACCGCGCGGCGAGTCTGCTCGGCATGTTTGGTCTGCTCGCGGTCGTCTTCGCGCTCTTCATGCGCTTCAACGCGGGGGTGGAGCTGTTTCCCGATGTCGACCCGACCTACGCCTACGTGAACGCCGAAGCTCCCTCGGGCACCCGTCTCGAGCTTACCGACCATTTCAGCCGGCAGATCGAACGCGAGGTCGCGGAGCTACCCGAGCTGAAGGCCTTCGTCACCGAGGTCGGTGTCGCCGGCGGCGACGGACTGACCGGCGGGGGTTCCTCCACGCATCAGTCCACCATCAGCATCGAGTTCTTGAAGCAGGAGGAGCGTGACAGCAATACCCGCCAGTCGCTGGAGGACCTGCGCGCCGCGTTGGCGGGCTTCACCGGGGCCCAGCTCACCATCGACAAACAGGAACAGGGTCCGCCGACCGGGGCACCGGTCAACATCGAGATCTCCGGCGACGACTTCACCCTGCTCGGTGAGCTGGCCGAGCGCATTCGCGACGAGATCCGCGATATCCCCGGCCTGGTCGACCTCGAAGACAACTACGATGCCGGCCGGCCCGAGATCCGCGTGCGTCCCGACCTGGAGAAGGCGGGCCGCCTGGGTCTGCGGACGATGGATCTGGCCTCGACCATCCGCACTGCCATGCACGGCGATGATGTTTCCACCTATCGGGTCGGTGAAGACGAGTACGACATCGTGGTGCGCTTCGATCCCAACGCGCGCCTCAGCACCGAGGACCTCGAAGACCTGACCGTCTTCACCGAAGGAAAGCACATTCCCCTGACGGCCTTCGCCCGTATCTCCTATGAAGCGGGCCTGGGGTCGATTCGCCGCATCGACTCGAAACGCGTCGTCACCGTGACCGCCGAAGCGGCTGCCGGCTTCAATGGAAACGCCCTGCTGGCCCAGGTTCGCGATCGCCTGACCGACTTCCCGATGCCGCCGGGCTACCACCTCGACTATACCGGCGAAAGCGAGGACGAAGAGGAAGCTCGCGCCTTCCTGGGCGATGCCTTCGGGATCGCCCTGATGTTGATTCTGCTGGTGCTCATCACCCAGTTCACCTCGCTGACGATTCCGTTCGTCGTCATGAGCAGCGTGGTCCTCAGTCTGATCGGGGTGCTGACCGGCCTGATGATCACCCAGACACCGTTCGGCATCATCATGACCGGGGTGGGCGTGATCTCGCTGGCCGGCGTCGTGGTGAACAACGCCATCGTGCTCCTGGACTACATCATCAAGCTGCGTAACGACGGCCTCGATAAGATCGACGCCATCGTCGAGGCCGGCCGGACACGCTTCCGTCCAGTAGTGCTGACCGCCGTGACGACGGTCCTCGGCCTGATCCCGCTGACCACGGGGTTCTCGGTCAACTTCGGTCATCTGCTCGATGGCGATCTTGCCCATGCCTTCATCATCGGCGGGAGTTCAAGCCAGTGGTGGGGACCCATGGGCACGGCGGTGATCTGGGGTCTGGCAGTGGCAACGTTCCTGACGCTCGTGATCGTCCCGGTCATGTACTCGGTGATCGACCCCTTCGTACGGGTGCTCCGGCTCATCTTCATCGAGTGGCCCGCCCGCCTCTTCAGCCGGCCGCGCCGGGCGACGGCCGGCGGCTAGGCGCGGGCACCTCGCCCCGCCGGGAGCCTCGGACCGTTCCCCCGGCGGCTAGCCCCGGAGCGCCCAGCGCAGGACGCTGCTCAGCTTGGGCGGCACCCCCTGCATCAGGATGCCCACGCGGAACACCCGGCCGCCGCCCCACACGGCGGCCACCGTGAAGAGCAGGATGCCGGCCAGTCCGGCGTAAGGCTGCCAGGCGGGCACCCCTCCCGGGGTGCTCATGCGCAGCATCATCGTCATGGGTGTCGCGGGAGGAAACAACGACAGCACTGTGGCGAAGGTGCTATGCGGTTCCTGGAGCACGGGGCCGAGCACGAACATCGGGATCATGATCGGGATCATCGCCGGCAGCGTCAGTGACTGCGCTTCCTTGGCATCGTTGCAGGCTGAGCCGAGCGCCGCGAAGGTTGAGCCGAACAGCATGATGGCCAAGAACATGTAGGCGAAGAACCACGGCAGGATCCCGAACGGGATGTACTCCGACACGCCGAAGCGCTGGGCGGCAAACACCCCGCCGACGACGTAGACCAGGGCCGCGGTCAACGAGACGGCGACCCCTCCAACGACCTTTCCGAGCATGAACTGAAACGGCGTGACCGATCCCAGGAGCACCTCGGCGATGCGCTGGTTCTTCTCCTCCATGACCGAACTCAGCTGCGGCATCGCCCCCATCATGATCATGAGGAACATGAGCATGACGAGCGCGAGCGGCACGCCGACCGCCTCGCCCTCGCTGGCCTGCCGCGCCTCGCGTACATCGCCGCTGGCCGCATCGACCTCCACCAGCCCGAACCCTTCCACCGGACGCCAGGCGAAGATCTCACGAGCCATCGATGACTCGACCCCGGCGCGGGCGAGGCGCTTCTCGCGGATGACGTTGTTGACCGTTCCGCCGAGCCAGCGCCGCACCTCATCGAGCGAGGCGTTTCTCGCGTAGTAGCGGACCCAGGCGTCACCGGCCGCCGGATCCGAGTCGAGCACATTGGGGCCGATTTCCAAAAACGCGTGCAGGGCGCCGGCACGAACGCGGTTGGAGAGGTCCAGCCGCAGGGCCTCACCGTCGCCACGGGCACCGCCTATCTCTCTCAGAACGTAGGCGGGTTGCACCTTCGCCCCGGACTCGGGATCGCGGACGACCTGCGCGTTGCGCGCCTCGGCGGCTTCGGCGAGGCTTGCGGCCAGCGCGCCGCTCTGATCGATCACGGCGACGTGACGGTCACTGGTATCCACCTGGTCCTTGAGCAGCCACATGGCGATCCCGCTGCCGCCCATGAGCACCGGGGCCACCAAGAGGCCGATGATGAATCCTTTCGTTCGCACCGCGGCACGGTACTCGCGGGCGGTCAGCTTGAAGACCTTACGCATGGGTCACCTCCCGCGCGGCCGGCCCGGCGATCCGGACGAAGATGTCGTGAAGCGAGGGCTTGGCAATCTCGAAACCGTAGACCGGGCCGCGATCCATGATCACGCGCACCAGCGCCTGCGGATCCGCCTCGCGGCCGACGCGAAGCTCCTGAAGCTGCCCGTAGTCGGTCACCGACTCGACGCCCGGCAGCTCCCGAAAACCGTCACCGCCGCCCGGTGTACGTACCCGCAAGGTGTCGTTGCCGTAGGTCGCCTGAATCGAATCGAGCGTACCGTCGAGGACCTTGCGCCCACGAAAGATCATGAAGATGAAGTCGCACATCTTCTCGGCGACGGCCATGTCGTGCGTGCTGAAGACGACCGTGCGCCCCCGGCGTTGCAGCTCCAGCACAGCGTCCCGCATCGCGTCCGCATTGACCGGATCGAGGCCGCTGAACGGTTCGTCCAGGATGATGAGGTCTGGATCGGCCACGACGGTCGCGATGAACTGTACCTTCTGGCTCATCCCCTTGCTCAAGGCCTCGACCTTCTTCTCCCCCCAGCTGGCCAGATCCAGACGTTCGAGCCACTCGTCGACGGCCCGATCGACGTTGCGGCCACCCTTCAGCTCGCCGTAGAACCGAAGCAACTCGCGGACCTTCATCTTCCGGTACAACCCCCGCTCTTCGGGCAGATACCCGATCCGGTCGGTGCAGGTGCCGTCCAGGGTCTGGCCGAACACGCGGATCGCGCCCCGGTTCGGGTAGAAAATGTTCATGATCATCCGCAGCGTCGTGGTCTTCCCCGAGCCGTTGGGCCCGATGAACCCATAGACCGAGCCGGCCGGCACGGTGAGGGACAGATCATCGACGGCGACATGACTCCCGAAGCGCTTGGTCACGCCCTCGAGCTCCACCGCCGCCGGCCCGCCGGCCTCCGCGAATCCGCGTTGGTTCATTCCGCTCCTCCTCAGGCAATGAAGACATCCGGCCGTCCTCCGGCAGTCCTCCGACAGTCCTCCGACAGTCCTCCGGCAGTCCTCCGACCGTCATCAGGCCGTCATCCGACCCCGAGTCATCAATCCTGATCCCTACGTCCACCACGCAAGCCGGTTGCCACAGCCGGCCTGACGCGCCCATACGCATCCAGGGCCTCCTCGCGAGACGCGGCCAGATCGACCATGGGTCGCGGATAGCTGGTTCCCAAGCGGACACCCGCGCGCCGGAGTGCATCGGGCGGGGCCGCCGAGGGCCGGTGGATGTAGGCGTCGGGCAATCCGGCCAGTTCCGGGACGAACGAACGGACATAGGCCCCCGCGCCGTCATGGCGCTCGCCTTGCGTGACGGGATTGAAGATGCGGATGTAGGGCGATGCATCGGCTCCGCAGCCGGCCACCCACTGCCATCCGAGGGTGTTGTTGGCCAGATCCGCGTCCACCAAGGATTCCCAGAACCAGGCCGCTCCCGATTGCCACCGGATGCGCAGGTTCTTTGTCAGAAACGAGGCGACCAGCATCCGCACCCGGTTGTGCATCCACCCGGTCTCCTTCAACTGGCGCATGCCGGCATCGATGATCGGGATGCCCGTCTGGCCCTCGCGCCAGCGCTCTTCTTGCGCGGGTGCCGATCGCCAGGGGAACCGGGTGAACTCGCCGCGCAATGGCTGCGCGGCCGTGTGCGGGAAGTGATAGAGCAGGTGGTGCGCAAACTCACGCCAGGCAAGTTGCCGGAGGAATCCGTCCCCGCGGCCCGCCCGCCGGTCGCGTTCATCCCGCGCCAGGACGCGATGCCACACCTGCCGAGCACTCACCTCGCCGAAGTGCAGGTGGGGAGAGAGACGCGAGGTTCCATCGCATCCGGGAATCTCACGCGCCTCGTCGTACTCGTCCAGTACGCGCCGCACGAGACGATCCAAACGACGCCGCCCACCTGCCTCCCCCGGAGTCCACGTCCCGGCGAATCCGGCCGAGCATTCGGCGGCCGGCAGCACGTCTAGCCCTTGGGGCCCGGTGCCGGCCGGCCAGCGCCGCGGTGAGAGCCACCGCGCAGGCTTACGCAGGGGCGGGGCGATGGGCTCGGTGATCAGCTTGCGCCAGTATGGTGTGAACACGCGGTAGGGCCCGCCTCCACCGGTTCGAAGCCGGTCGGGCGGGGTCAGGAGGCATCCGTCCAAGAACTCGATGCACACGCCGTCCGTGCGGCCGGCCTCCCTGAACGCGGCCTCCGAACGCGGGCCGATCGGTTCGTACAGAGCATGCGCAACGATGCGATCCGCGCCCACTTCACGGGCCAGTTCCAGGAGCGTCTCGAGCGCCGGGCCACAGCGGATGACGAGCCGGGATCCCTCTCGTTCGAGTGCCTCGGCGAGCGCCGCGACCGAGCGGCGCCACCACCAGCACGCGGCGGATCCCGGCGCCCACCGGTGCGACCCCTTGCCCTTCGCCCCGCCTGGGTCATCCCAGATGAACACCGGTAGCACGGGGCGACCGGAGGAGGCAGCCTCACGGAGGGCGGCGTGATCGGACAACCGCAGATCACGCCGAAACCACAGTAGAACGGGGGGCAGTTGCCTCATGGTTGCGCCTCATCGTCGCGCCTCGGCCGCGCCTCATGGTTGCGCCTCATGGTTGCACCTCATGGTCGCACATCGGTTTCGCCTCGGTCGCGCCGCATGGTTGCGCCTCGGTTGGATCCGGTCGGATGTTCCTTCCCTTGAATGGCCCCCGATCTGGTAGAATGCGGCCACTCAATGAATGTAGCGGGCCCCGGCTGTCGGGGCCATTCCAATCGCAAGGAGGCTAGCCTCATGAAGACCAAGATGAGTATCCCCTTTGACCGCCTATGGGTCGCGGCCATCGCCACGGCGGCGATCATGATCAGCGCCGCACTTGCCGCTCCACCGTGCGCGGGCGCGGCACCGGCAACCGCCGGAGACGCGGTCACCGATCCGAACGCCCCGGTCGGGGTCCGCGAGATGCCGATGCCCCAGCTCTCGGAGATGGGCCCGGCTGTGTATCTGGACGACCCGGCATTGCCGATGGCCCCACCCCCCGATCCGCAAGTCGGCGACTCCTGGGTCTGGTGGCTGTGGGTCCACTGGCCGATGCCCCCGCACTTCGAGCAGCACACCTGCACCGTGCGCGGCATGAGCGACCGCGCCTATGTCGTCGTCGAGGACAGTCAGTGGAACGTGAATATCGACCAGGCGGACGTGGACATGATCCTCGAGCGCTGGGAGAACAGCAGCATCGGGCAGTATCCAGACCAGGGCATCTACGATCTGAACGTCGCCGCCTTCGGCGATCCCCCGGACGAGCTGGACGACGATCCGCGCATCTACATCTTGTGGTTCGACTTCGGCATCAACTCCGACGGCTTCTTCTTCTACTTCGATCAGTATCCCGAGGGCACCTACCCCGGTTTCCACAGCAACGAGTGCGAGGTGCTCTACATGAACTGCGGCCACGGCCCCTCGCCCAGCGGCGATTACATGCTCTCGGTGATCGCCCACGAGTTCGAGCACCAGCAGCACTGGTTGTACGACGAAGATGAGCTCTCCTGGGTGGACGAGGGTATGGCTGAACTCGCGATGTGGTTCTATGGACGCCCGGACCAGATCAGTGCGTTCAACAGCGCCCCGGACAACTCGCTGGTGGTCTGGAATGGCAACTGGGCCGACTACATCAAGACCTACCTGTGGTCGCTGTACTTCTATGAGCGCTACGGAGGCCATCCGGCCGTCTACGACGTGGTCCACGAGCCCTTGAACTCGGTGGCCGGCTACGAAGCGGTGCTCGACACCCACGGCTACGCCGATGACTTCGCCGACGCATTCGCGAACTGGACGGTGGCCAACTTCCTGGATGATCCCTCGATCGGCGACGGGCGCTACGGATACCACGGCGACGAGCTACCGCCCTTCAACGTCAGCGGAACCTACAACACCTATCCCACCGGCGGCATCACCCGCACGGTGAGCCACTGGGCCGCCGACTACTACCGTTTCGAGGGATTTGGCGAGCAGCAATCTGTCCGCCTCGACTTCGACGGAGCCGACGGTAGCGGATTCGCCGTTTTCGCCCTCCGCCTTGACGCCGACGGACCCACGCAGGTCCTTCCGGTGCAGATCGATCCGGCGACCCAGACGGGCTCGGTATCGGTGGCCGGCCTCGACGACCCGGCGGATGAGGTCGTGCTGGTCGTGGCCAAGAACTCCGGCTCCGGCGCCACGAGCTACACCTTCTCTGGGCAGGACGATCCGGCCGCCGTGGAGCCGGCGGGCGAGTTCGCCGGTGACGCCGACCCGGCCCTGCTCGGTGCGCGGCTCAGTGCGGGCCCCAATCCCTTCCTGGACGAGCTCAGCCTGCGATTCGTGTCGCCCTCGAGCGCGGACGCCGCCATCACGGCGGAGATCTTCGACGCGACCGGACGGCGCATCCGCGCGCTGGCCGGCCAGGCGGCCTCTGGCGTCGCGAACCTCTCCTGGGACGGCCGGGATCAGAGCGGGCGGCCCGTCGCGCCCGGCATCTACCTGATCAAGGCCGGCAACGGCGACGAGCAGGCCCACACCCGAGTGATCCGGCTCGAGTAAGCACCTGGTAACCGGTCCATCGGGGGGCAGCCATCCCTGCCCCCCGATCCCGGCCCCCACCCTCGCGTCCGATCCGCTCTCCTTCGCACCCCGGCACCCGCGTCCGATCCGCTCTCCTTCGCACCCCGGCACCCGCTACAGACGTCCTCTGGCTGACATCGGCCACTTCGGCGGCAATCTCCGCACCCCTCCCGGCTGGCTGAAAGCGCCACTCGCGGATTGCACGAACGCTAGGCCATAAGAACCGGTACCGCCGGGCCGATGCTAGGAGTGGGTAGCAGTGTACATGCAGCAGGGATCGCCAACCGTTTGGATCTCGACCAGCCATCAGGACAACAACAGGAGAGAGCATGAACCAGAAGCTCCTGGAGCAGATTCTCAGCTGCCCGCGGCTCCCGAGCCTCCCGGCCGCGGCAATTGAAGTTCTCCAGCTCTGTCGCCGAGACGATGTCGCCATCAGCGAAATCGCTCGGACGATAAGCCGCGATCCGGCGCTTACGGTGAAAATCCTGCAAACCGTCAACAGCGGCTACTACGGCCTCAGCCACAAGGTCAGCAGCATCAGCCACGCGATGGTCTTGCTCGGTATCAATACGGTCAAGACGCTGGCTCTGAGCTTCACCCTGGTCAACAACCTGCGCGAGATGGGCTCCGAAGGTTTCGACCCGCAGATCATCTGGCGGCGCAGTCTCATCTCGGCGGTGGGAGCCCGGGGCGTAGCGCTCAGTCTGAAGGACGTTGATGAAGAAGAGGCCTTTCTCGCCGGCCTCCTCCAAGATCTCGGCATGCTTGCCCTTCTGCAGGCGCTCGGGAATCCGTACCTCAAGCTGCTCAAAGCATCCGGCCCCGGGTTCGCCAACCTGCGGGCTCTCGAACGCCAGGTGCTCGACCTCGACCACGCCATCGTGGGGGAACGTCTCGCGGCCCAGTGGAAACTACCCGACGTGCTCCTGCAGCCCATCCGCTACCACGAGTCACCCGACGAGTTCGCGCCGGGGGCACCGCCCCCGATGGTTGTCGCCGTCGCGCTTGGCGGGCTCAGTATGCCGCCGTTCCTGCAAGCCGAGGGCGATGAAGCCCGGCACGCCTTGATCAACGCGTACCTGACCGCGGCGCGGAAGTGGTCACATCTGGATGAGAAGGATGCCGCTCACGTGCTCCAGTTCGTCGGCGAGCACGCCCCGTCGCTGATCCAACATTTCGACCTGCCCGACGGCCCCATGATGTCGTCCCAGGAAATCGTGACCCAGGCGCAAGAGATCCTGACCGACCTCACGCTGCGGACGCAGATC
This sequence comes from uncultured bacterium, assembly GCA_964654025.1. Classification (GTDB taxonomy): domain Bacteria; phylum Eisenbacteria; class RBG-16-71-46; order CAIMUX01; family WJJG01; genus CAYQJL01. Next base: position 7,572 of record CAZZIF010000032.1, on the reverse strand, counting down.
GAGGCCAAGCAGATCAAGGACAGGGCCACGCAAGACAGCCTGACCGGCCTGGCCAACCGCGGTGAGTTCGACAGCCAGCTCGCCACGCACTTCGAGCAGTGCCGTGCCGGTGGCCAGCCCCTGGGCCTGATCATGATGGATCTGGATCACTTCAAGGCGATCAACGACGCGCACGGACACCAAACCGGCGACCGCGCGCTGGTTCAGATGGCCGGCCTGCTGCGGAGCTTAGAGATCACCGACGGCTGCATCGCACGCTACGGAGGCGAGGAGTTCGCGCTCGTTCTTCCGACCCTGGATGCGGACGCCGCCTACGCGCTGGCCGAGCGAGTGCGCAGCCTCCTAGAGGCCCATCCGCTCGAGCGGCCGGATGGTCCCGCCATTCCGATCACGGCAAGCTTGGGCTTGGCCGTCGACGGCGACGGGAGCACCTTCGAATCGCCCGAGGCGCTGCTCGGCGCCGCCGACCGGGCGCTCTACGCGGCCAAGCAGGCCGGACGCAATCGTGTCGAGCGAGCCACACACACGGATGAGCAGGCCGCCTGAGCGGACAAGCCGCGGGCGCCCAGAAGAGGAGCAACTCATGCAACCCGATGGTACCGGCTGGAAGATCCTGTCGGAGGATGTCCACGCCTTCGCCCGATTCCTGCTTGCCAAACGCGTGGTCGCATTGCCCGACCTGGATCGTGCCTACCTCTACATGCAGGAACACAATCCGCGGCTCGGTGAGCTGGCCCAGCAGTACGGGCTACTCTCTCCCACCGAGGTCGACCAGGTTCTCGAGCACCAGGCCGTCTCCGGTTCTCCGTTCGGGCAAGCCGCGATGGAAACCGGTCTGCTCAGTGAGGATGCGCTGGAGGACTTGTTGAGGGAACAGAGCAACGTCGTACTGCATCTTGGTCATGCGCTCTTCGCCCTCGGCGCGCTGACGGCCGACCAGATGGTCCAGGAAATGGTGGCCTTCGACCGGAATCCGCAGCAAGGCACCGCCGGCGAGTTCACGGCGCACTCGATCGATGACAGCGACATTCCCGCTGCGGACTTGAGCGAGGAGGATCAACCCCGAGATCGCGCCGCTTGACCTCGTGACGCCTCGCCGGCCGACCTACGGCCGGCCCGCCCGGAATCGTTCGAGCTGGCGCTGCAGGTAGGCGTCGCCCGGCGCGATTTCGAGCGCCCGCATCCCGACCTCGATGGCCTTCTCGACATCACCGAGTCGGAAGTGCACCTCGGCCAGGGTGTCGAGAATATTGCTGTTCTCCGGTTCCAGTGCGGCCGCCCGCTCGGCGGCAATCAATGCCTGCGGAAGGTAGATGTCGTGCGTGGCCGTGAACCAGGCCAGCGAGTTGAGCATGCCCGCATCCGCCGAATCGGCTTGGAGGATGCGCACCAGTGCCTCGCCCACCCGTTCGCGCTCGCGCTGGGCGGCCTCGTCGCGACCTTCTTCTTCGAGCAGAACCGCGAAACGCATGTGCGCCTGGACGAGACCCTGCGCCTCGTACATGGCATAGAGCCGCGCCAGCTCCTGAATGGGCGTGGCGTGATCATCCACGCGGATGTCCACGTAGCGCGTGGCATACTCCGGGTACTCCGGATGAGCGCGCCCCACCA
>CAZZIF010000032.1:2884-5951 GCA_964654025.1 uncultured bacterium | reverse complement strand
GGCGACCGGGAGTCCCGGGGGATAGATACCGTCGGCGCCGCTGGTCACCAGGAGGTTCCCCACCAGGAGCGCCGCCGATTGGCGGCCGCGTCGATCGCCACCCGCCTCCTGCGCGGCTTCAAGCGCCTCGATGAGCCGGTGCGCCAATTCCTCCCCCTCGGTGGCCTCCATGGCCCGCACCATTCCGGCCACCACCTCCTCACTGGCGAGAATATTCCCCTGGCAGGTGTAGGAAACACCGGCGGCATGCCCCGCCCACTCCATGCACTCTTCACCGGTCCAGTGTGCCACGCCGCCCCGGGCGTCAACGATGCCCACCTGGCGGGCTGCTCGCCCCGGATCGTGATCGAGCAACCAGTCGAGTGTCTCTTGCGCCGATAGGCCCGCGTTCAGCAACCGCAGACCGTCGGGCCCGAACGACTCGTTCGAACTCGCCTGCGTTGCGATCGCCCCCGCGCCCGCCTGAACCCACGCCACCCGTGGCCCCACACCAAAGACCCGCGACTGCACGGCCACACCCACCTCGCCGGTCGCCGAGTCGTAGGCGGCGATTGAGAAGGTCCCGAACAAATCGTCGGCCGACGCCGCCGGCGTTGCCCAGCCAATCAGAACGGCCAGACTGAGAACGCCGGCCAGGCCGAGAATACCGGCCAGCCCGAGGACACCAGCCAGGCCAACGAAACCAGCCAAACGAGCCGAACCGGGCCGGGGGTGGGCGAGACGCCCAACAGCCGGCAACGGGTTATGCGACATTGCCCCTCCTCATGCCGAGTACGCCTCAAACGCGGCCATCGCGCGTCAATGCGCCCGCCGCCCGATCAGGCTCAAGAACTCTTCCCGGGTTGCGATCTCTTCGCGGAAACTGCCGAGCACCGATGAGGTGGTCATGATCGAGTTCTGCTTCTCCACCCCGCGCATCATCATGCACAGGTGGCGGGCCTCGATCACGACGCCGACCCCTTCGGCGCCCACCGCCTGCATGACCTCCTGGGCCACCTGCGCGGTCAGTCGCTCCTGAATTTGCAGCCGCCGCGCGTAGACGTCCACGATGCGCGCGATCTTGCTCACGCCCAAGACCCGCTTCTGCGCAATGTAGCCTACATGACAGCGCCCATAGAACGGAAGCATGTGATGCTCGCACAGGCTATAGATCTCGATGTCGCGAGCGATGATCATGTTGTTGGCCTCTGCCTGGAAGACGGCGCCCCGCACGACCTCCTCCGTGCTCGTCCGGTAGCCCTCGGTGAGAAAGGCATAGGCCTGGGCCACACGGTGCGGGGTCTTGACCAGCCCCTCGCGGTCGGGATCCTCCCCGAGTTCGATCAGTAGCTGTCGAATCAGATCAGCGATCTTCGCCGTGTTCATCGCAATGACTCCACCTCTTCCGTCCTGGGTCCAACTCCAACTCCCGCTCGAGCAGCCTCGTGAACCGCTCGGCCGGTTCCAAGGCCTCGCGCATTCCCGGATGCACAAGCTCCGCCAGCGGGCGCTCCTCCCCTGGAATCCTCATGCCCGGCGCTAGATCCAGCAGCGGAACGGCCAAGAACGGCCGCTGGGCGATCTCAGGATCCGGGATCACCAGATCCTCGGTCACGACCTGCTGCGTTCCGTACAGCAGGATGTCGAGGTCGATCGGCCGGGCGGCGTGCCGGTCGGCCGTCCGGCGCCGCCCGAGCGCCCACTCGATCGGACGCAGGATCTCATCCCTCAGGCTTCGGGGGGGCAATGCGGTCTCGATCGCCAGGACCCCGTTCAAGAACCGCGGCTGTTCCGGCCGGCACAGCGGCTCGCTGTAGTAGAATGGCGAGACCGCCACCAGCCGTACCCGCCCGGCCAGCATCCGCACCGCCTCGAGGATGTGGCGTTCCGGATCCAGGTTGGCGCCCACGGCAACATATGCGGTGTCGGTGGGCATCGTCTAGGGTTTCCGCCAGCGTGTGATCTCCACGGCCACGCTTCGCGCGAACCGCAACGCCCCAGGCTTATCGACCACCACGTCGACACGCATGACCCGTGGCTCCTCGAAGCAGATCTCGGCGATCCGCTCCCCAAGCCGCTCGATCAGGTCGAAGGTGCCGCCTTCGATCTCACGGATGATCGCCCGCTTGATCGTGCGGTAGTTCACCGTGTCCTCGATCCGGTCGCTACGGCAGGCCTCTCTCAGGTCGGCATGGAGCGTGAGATTGATGACCACGTCCTGCCGCTTGAGTCGTTCTTCTTCGTTGATGCCGACGATGCTCCGCAGCAACAGGTCACGCAGATGAATGCGATCCCACCGGGAGAGGCTCTCATCCATAGACGCATCCTTTCAGGTGGCGACCGCCGTCGACGTAGATGACCTGCCCGGTGACGAACGGGCTGTCCAGCAAGAACGCGATGGTGCGGACGATGTCGCCCGCGTGCCCCCGAGCCTGCATGGGGTTCGTATGGGCCAGGCGGTCCAGATAGGCTTCGTCCTCCCCCGGGGGTGGCAGGATCAGCCCCGGTGCGACCCCATTGACCCGAACCTGGGGGGCGAACTCGAGCGCCATCATCTTGGTGAGCGAGTAGAGCATCCGCTTGCTGAGGTGGTAGGCCGCGTGCTTGGCATCATAGTCCACGATCCGGCAATCGAGCAAATTGACGATACTGCCCTGCTCGGTCTGACCGGCGAAGGCCCGGCTCAGCAGGAGGGGGGCAAGGGCGTTGACCTGGACGTTATCCGCCACATCGTCCACGCTCATGCTGCGCAAGGCGCTCTCGGGGAAGATCGACGCGTTGTTGATGAGCACATCCACCGGTCCCAGCGCTTCGCGCGCCCGCGCAACCAAGGCCTCGGTCTGGCCCGGATCCCGCAGGTCGGCGCGCAGGTGCACCGACCGCCGCCCCTGGTCACGAACCCATCCGGCCAGTTCGGCGGCTTCATCCTCAGACCGTCCATAGTGGACGGCGACATCGAGGCCCTCCCGGGCCAGCATCTCGACCGTCGCCCGGCCGAGACGTTGGCTCGCACCGGTGACGAGCGCACATGATCCCAACAGCGTTGCCCTCCTCATCCCGCCGGCGTTGCCCTCCTCATCCCGCCGGC
>CAZZIF010000032.1:0-2784 GCA_964654025.1 uncultured bacterium | reverse complement strand
TTGCCCTCCGTCTCCCAGGCACCAGCCGATGCAGACCAGTCCGCGTCAGCCTAATCCAGGCCGGATACGAGGTCATCCGGCATCTTGGAAAGAATCTTCCGACTGGCGGAAAAGCGCCCGAGGACCAAACCCACAACCGGCTATCAGCCAATGAAGTACGCGGAATATTGCGTGATTGGCCACAATATGGGCTACACTAGACGGAGTCTGTACCCAAACGTGGATGTCCCCTCGTCATGGGCAGGACTTCTACTTGCAACAATATTACAAGCAAGGAGTACATGGATGAGGTCTCAAAGCATCATCAACAGCAGGAATCTGACGCGGCATATGCTTGCATCCTTCACGCTTGCAATGCTCATAGGACTCGGCGCCGCTCAGGCCGTCGAAGCCCCGACCTACGCGGTACAGATCGCGGGCGGCACCTTCGTGCCCGAGCCTGGGAATCTGGCCGATGGAATCGCATACCTTCAGGACCGCGCCTCCGCCGGTAGCGGCCACGTCCTGCTGCAGCTCGAGTCGATTCCCGATCGATCGGCCCGCGACCAACTCGTCGCCGAGGGAATCGTCTTGCTCAGCTACCTGCCGAGCCACACCTGGATGGCGCGCGTGAACAGCGATGTGACCGAGGCGGATCTCGCGGCCCGAGGCGTGCGCTGGATGGCGCCCATGTCGCTCGAGCACAAGGTCAGCGAGCGCATCCTCGACGAGGAGTATGCGCCCTGGACAGCCTACGAGGACGGCCGTCGCATCTACATGGTGGCCTTCCACGAGGACGTGACCGAGGCCACCGGCAGCTCCCTGCTCGATCTGGAGCGCGCCGTGTCGGGCGGTTACATCCGGTCGATCAACTCGTTCATCGTGGCTCTCGATCCGATCGAGGTCCCGGCGCTCGCGATGGCCGACGAGGTTCGCTACATCAGCCAGCGCCCGCCGGTCCTCACCGGCGTCAACGACGGCATCCGCGCCTCGATCGGCGTCAACACCGTCCACGAGGCCCCCTACGGTCTCGACGGCGGTCTTGCCAACGTGCTCGTCTATGACGCGGGCGTCAGCCACGGCCACCCCGACTATAACGACCGTCTCACGATCGGCGAGAGCAGCAGCGGCAGCAACCACGCCACGCACGTCGCCGGCACGGTCGGCGGCGATGGCACCGTCGGCGGCGGGACCTACAAGGGTATGGCGCCGGGCGCGAAGATCACCTCCTACGCCTACGAAAGCTGCAATCCATACTGCCTGTACAATTCTCCGCAGGACATCGAGGAGAACTACGCCGAGGGTCTCTGGACGCATCACACCGACTTCGCGACCAATTCGATTGGGTCGAACATCGCCCCCAACGGTTATCCTTGTGAGTGGGAAGGTGACTACGAAGGCACCTGCCAGCTCGTCGACGCCATCGCCACCGGCAGCCTGGGCCGCCCGTTCCTCAGCGTGTGGGCGGCGGGCAATGAGCGCGCCTACGGCAGGTGCGGAAGCACCTACTGGACCACCGGCGTGCCGGGACCGGCCAAGAACAGCATCGTCGTGGGTGCCACGAACTCGAACGATCGGTCGATGACCTGGTTCTCGAGCTGGGGCCCGGTCGACGACGGCCGGATCCGCCCCGATGTGTGCGCGCCTGGCTGTCAGTCCGACGGCGACGGCGGCATCACCTCCACCACGCAGGGCGGCGGCTACGGAGTCATGTGCGGCACCTCCATGGCCACCCCGGCGACATCGGGGGTCATTGCCCTGGTCCTCGACCAGATGCGCCTTCAGCCCGGCAGCATCGTCTGGCCCCTGCCCTCCACGATCAAGGCGCTCATGATCAATACCGCGGTCGACCTGGGCGAGATCGGCCCGGATTTCCAGTTCGGCTTCGGCGAGATCCATGCGCAGGCCGCGGTGGATGCAATTCGCGAGCGCTATACCCTCGATGAGGCCATGCTCGAGCAGGGCGAAGATGCCTCCTTCGAGTTCAATGTGACCGAGGCGATGGATGAGTTGAAGGTCACGGTGGCGTGGTCGGATCCTCCGGGCGAGCAACTGGCCACGGTCACGCTGGTCAACAACCTGGATATCTATCTCGAAGCGCCCTCGGGTGAGACGCACCTGCCGTGGGTTCTGGCCCCGCTGGATCCGGAGCTGCCCGCCACGCGCGGCGTGGACGTGCTCAATCCGGTCGAGCAGGTCGTGGTCGACAGTCCCGAGCTGGGCGTCTGGACGCTCCACGTGACCGGCACCGCCATCCCCGAAGGACCCCAGGCCTACAGCGTGGCCGCCAACCTGCCCGCCTACGCGGGATTTTCGGGCATCGATGCCGATCCGGACGATCCGGCCCTCGGGCAGTTGCGCGTGCGGATGGATTCGGGCTTTCCCAATCCTTTCGCTGATCAGACCCGCATCGGCTACCGCCTGACCGGTGAGGTCGACGGCCTGACGCTGCACATCCGCGATGTCACCGGCCGGACGGTCAAGACGATCCAGGCGAGTGGCCACGGTGCCGGACAGCACGAACTCGGCTGGGATGGTCGCGACAACCGCGGTCGCACCGTGACATCCGGGGTCTACTTCTGCCGGTTCGAGAACGCGGCCGGGCAGTCGGTTTCCGGAAAGGATCAGCGCCTGGTGCTAACCCGTTAGCGCCTGGGTCCGACGCGCTGGCGCCTGGTCCTGACCCGCCGGCGCCTGGATCCGACGCCTGGCGCCTGGCCTTGATCCGCTGGCGCCTGGCCCCTCGGCGGCTCTTGCTTCTCCAGCGGCCGGGTCCCGGAGCATCGCTTCGGGACCCGGTTCGAT
>CAZZIF010000031.1:0-21769 GCA_964654025.1 uncultured bacterium | reverse complement strand
GCGGCCATCCTCGATTCGAACCACCGCGCTGTTACGATCGGCAAGTTGTGCAACGATCGCCAGTCCCAGCCCCGCCCCCTTGGCCTTGCCGGTCTCGAAAGGCTCGAAGACGACCTCGCGCTTCTCGGTAGGGATGCCGGGACCGTCGTCCTCTACCCGGAGCAGGAGGTACGCGTCCCCGCACCGCGGCGCCCCCGCGTTCACCCGGCGCTCTGTTTCCCGGCCCGCACGATGCCCGGCGCCTCTACCAGCCACACGCTCCCAGGTCACCTCGACCCGTCCGCCGGCACCGGCGGCCTGCATCGCGTTGCGAAGGAGGTTGAGTATCATCTGGCGCAGGTGGTCCGGATCGCACCAAGCACGCGCCGCCGGCCCCCGCGCGCTCGCCGTGCCCTCCCAGCCCAGTCCCAGCTGTGCGGTCTCGAGACAGTCGGCCACCAGCGACGCGATGTCCACCGCCGACGGGACCGGGTCACGTGGGCTGGCGTACTCGAGGAATGCCTCGACCACTCGTTCAAGCCGTTCGCCTTCGGCCAGTATCCGCCCCGCCTGACGCTGCTGCTTCTCCCCCAGGCTACGGTCGCGGGAGAGCATTTCGCTCGAGAGGATCAAGCCACCGAGGGGATTGCGAATCTCGTGCGCGACACCGCCCAGCATCGCGCGCAGCTGACGCTCGCGCGCCCGCACCGATGCGCGCATCTGCTCCAAGGTGCGCGCCAGGAGCCCGATCTCGTCACGTCCCAGGTCCGGCACCGGCTGATCCAGGCGCCCGCGCCCGATCGCGCCGGCCGCCTGGGCCAACACCGCGAGTCGGCGGTTCAACCGCCGGGCGAGAAGAGCCGCCACGATCAGGACGAGCAACGTTCCGAGCAGCGCCAGCCCGAGCATCGTGCGTCGCATCGATTGGATGGCTTCGAGCGAACCGGACTCGGCCGAGACCAGAACGACGGCGGCCGGTTCGCCTGAAGTGGGCGCACCCGAACTCGACGGGCCCGAGGTCGGCATACCCGAGGTCGGCGTACCCGGGGCCGGCGAGGAGGCGCCCTCGATCCCGGCCAGACCGATCTTGATGAAACGGCCCGACTCGCTTTGGAAGAGAGGGCTGGCGGCCACGCGTCCGGCGCGAACCTCCTCGAGCTCACGCCCCAGCAGCGCTGCCCGCGCGGGAATCTCACCCAGCCGGTAGCGGCCGGAGGTCTCGATCAGAACCGTGCCGTCCGGTGTCCAGACCCCGAGCCAGTCCGCGGCGATCTCCCGGCGCACGCTCTCCAAACGTTCGCGTACCGTCTGGGCGGTCCGGCTGTCGTCCTCTCCCGGCTCCAGGCGCAGAAGCGACTCCCAGGCCACAGGCGAGATCGCGGCTCGCACCGTGGTCGCGAGCGCCTGCACGCGAAGGGTCAGCTCGGCGTCCAGAGCCCGGCGAGCCTGCCGCTCGAGGAGGTAGCCAATGGCGAGCAGGCAGGGCAGGGCCGCCGCCAGGAAGGCCCAAAAGAGCAGGGCTCCCATGCCGCGTGGGGCAGCTCGCACCTCGTTTGCCCCCTTCCCTGGTCGGCCCCCGCAGCTAGAGGCCGTGGCGGGAGAATATCTCGTTCTTGACGCCGGCGATGATCTGCATGATCGCTTCGTCGCCCCCACCCAGAGCGACGATCCCACGGGGAGGCGTCCAGAAGTCTCGCGGCCATCGCATCTGCCCCGCCACGCCCGGCAGTTCGTCCGGCCGGGGCGGCATCACCTCCGGCCGCGGCGCCTCGATCATGGCCATCCATACCATGGTCCAGGCCCGCATGGCATTGGCCAGTTCATAGCCGCCCCCTCCGACCGCCAGCCAGGGAAGGCCCCAGCTCCGCAGCCGATCCAGAATCCACCACCAATCCTCGAGGGTCATCTCGAGATTGGCGAGAGGATCCCCGATCAGGGGATCGGCCCCGAGTTCGGTCACGAGGACGTCGGGCCGGAACGCCCCCAGGAGCGGCTCGATGATCTCACTGAAGACACTCGGATAGACGGCCCCGCTCGTGTGCGGCAGCAGCCCCACATTGACGGCATAGCCCTCTCCCGCCCCGCGCCCGATCTCGCCAGCGAACCCCGAGCCCGGGAACAGCGTGCGGCCGTCTTGATGCACCGACACCGTCATGACCTGGTTCGATGCGATGAAGGCCTCCTGCACACCGTCGCCGTGGTGGGCGTCGATGTCCACGTAGAAGACGCGCAGACCCGCGTCCAGGAAGCGGTGGATGGCGAGCACCACATCGTTGACATAGCAGAAACCCGAGGCGCGTCCCGGAAGGGCGTGGTGAAGCCCACCGCCCGGATGAAAGACCCGCTCCGCTTCGCGTCCGATCAGTAAATCGGCCGCCCGCAGCGACCCACCCGCCGTCAGCAGGGCGTACTCCCACATATTGGGGAAGATGGGATTATCGCCGGTCGTCAGTCCATAGGGCGCCATGCCGGGTGGCATCATGCCGGCGGAGACCTGCTCGAGGATATCGAGGTAATCCGACCGGTGCGCCCGCAACAGATCATCGCGGCTGGCGAGTTCGAACGACTCTTTGGGGTGCTCGTCGCCGAACAAGTTCAGTTGCGTGCACAGATAGTCGGTCAGCCAGAGTCGCTCGAGCCGGAATGGATGGGCCATGCCGTAGTTGTACTGAACGACCGCCTCGTTGTAGAGATACACCTTGCGCACCGGTCACCCCTTCCGCCCCGGACCGAAACGAACCAGGCCCGAGGAGCGTTCCCTCTCCCCGGGCCTGATCGATCGAAGAATCTGTGCCGGGGACGGGACTCGAACCCGTACGGGTTGCCCCACACGCCCCTCAAACGTGCGTGTCTACCAGATTCCACCACCCCGGCAATCGAATCGTCGTCCGTCGTCCCTCCCGCTATCTGCCGGCCGCGTGCGCTTCGCGCGCCCCGGACCCGTGTCGGCGCACTGCGGCGGCCCCGGAAGGCACGAGGCTACTGCCCCGTGTTCGGCTCCTCGGCTGGCGCCTGGGTAGGCGTCTCAGCGGGGGCAGCCGGCGTCGAGCCGCTTTCTCCACCCTCGGGCGTCACCGGCAGCTGTGCCGGCACGTTCTGCGGCATCGTCTCGGTGCCACCCGGTGTGCCGGCCGGAACTTGCTGGCCGCCAGGAGGCTGCGCTTCTTGCGCCGGCGCCAACTCCTGACGAATGATGTTGCGTCCGCCCCCCGCCTCGCCAGCGCTGCGGTGCGCTTGCACAAAGGCCAGCAAGAAGCAGATGACCAGGAAGCCTCCCGCCAGATACGCGGTCGCCTTGCTCAAGAAGGTCGACGCGCCGCGACCGCCGAAGAGCGTCTGGGATCCCCCGCCGCCCCCGAAGGCACCCGAGAGACCGCCGGCCTGTCCGCTCTGCAGCAGAATGGACAGGACCAGCAACCCGGACACGATGATGTGGAGGATCAGCAATACAGTAAACATGCAGAACTCCTTATTATGCCACACGAGCCTGCGATGCTATCACCAGCGGCCCAATCGTGTCAAGATGGGCGTTGCCTGTGGGCTCAGGTTGCCCGCGCGATGGCCAGGAAGCTGGCGGCCTCGAGACAGGCACCCCCGATCAGGGCGCCATCGACGTCCGGCTGGGAAAGGAGTGTCGCCGCATTGTCCGGCTTGACGCTCCCCCCATAGAGAATGCGCAGAGTCTGGGCCGGCTCCTGCCCCCACTCGGCGCCGGCCAGCGTCCGCAGGTGGGCATGGGCCTCCTGAGCAATCTCGGGGGTTGCCGTCTTGCCGGTGCCGATCGCCCACACCGGCTCGTAGGCCAGCGTGAGACGCGCCAGCGCGTCCGTCCCCAACCCCTTCAACACCTCTGCGAACTGGGTCGCGAGCACCTGCTCGGTCCGGCCCGCTTCCCGATCCTCCAAACTCTCGCCCACGCAGTAGACCGGCGCGAGGTCCGACTCCAGCGCCGCGCGTAGTTTGCGCGCCAGGATCCGGCCATCGTCTCCGAAGTGCGACCGCCGCTCGGAGTGGCCGACCAGCACGTGGGTACATCCGGCATCGCGCAGCATCGGGCCCGACACGGCGCTGGTATAGGCCCCCTGGGCCTCCCAGTGAAGGTCCTGGCCGCCCAGGGCGATCCGGCTCCCCCGCAACGTCTTCGCCGCCGGTACGAGGTGAGGATAGGGCGGGAAGACGGCCAGATCGCGGTCCTCCGGCACTGAGTCGGCCTCGGCCCGGATCTCGAGCAGCAGTTCGAGGCCTTCGCCAATGAGCTTGTGCATCTTCCAGTTGCCAGCAATCAAGCGTCTACGCATCGGTCTCGCGCATCCTTTCTTCCATGTGCGGGGCCCCGCGGGCGGGCGCCGGGGTGTTTCCCTACTGCTCCAGAGCCGCAATGCCCGGAAGCGTCTTGCCCTCGACGAACTCGAGTGACGCTCCGCCTCCCGTCGAGACATGGGAGATCCGTTCGGCCAGCCCCATCTTCTTGACCGCCGCCACCGAATCCCCGCCGCCCACCACGGTGATGGCGCCGGCGTCGGTGGCGTTCGCCGCCGCTTCGGCCATGGCGAGGGTCCCGGCCGCATACGCCTCTTTCTCGAAGACGCCCATCGGTCCGTTCCAGAACACAGTCTTGGCCTCGCCGATCCGATCGGCGAAGGTCGTGCGCGTATCGGGACCGATGTCAACGCCCATCTCCTCCGGAGCCAGGCGTCCGGCCGCCACGACCTTGCCCGGCAGACCGGCCTCGATATCCTCGGTCACCACGCAGTCGCTGGGAAGCACGATCTCCTTCCCCTGCTTCTCGGCCTCCTTCAGAATGCGCCCGGCCACTTCCACGAGGTCCTCTTCGACCAGCGACCGGCCGGTCTCGCGGCCCTGAGCGCGCCAAAACGTGAACATCATTGCCCCGCCGATCATCAAGCAATCGATGCGCGGCAGCAGGTTCTCGATGACCTCCAGCTTGCCCGAAACCTTGGCGCCACCCAGCAGAGCCACGAACGGCCGCTTGGGCTCTTCCAGCAGCTGGCCCAGGAAACGGATCTCCTTCTCGAGCAAGAAGCCGGGCGCCTTCTCGGCTACCAGAGCCGGAACACCCGCCGTGGAGGCATGCGCGCGGTGCGCGGTGCCGAAGGCATCGTTCACATAGCAATCGGCGTGTGCGGCCAGCGCACGGGCGAAGGCCTCATCATTCTTGGTCTCCCCGGCATGGAAGCGCAGGTTCTCCAGCAGGAGCACCTCGCCCGGCTCGAGCTGGTCCACGTTCTCCTCGGCACCCGCCCCCACACAATCCTCGGCAAAGGCCACCGGGCAGGACAGATGCTGGCGCAGTACCTCGGCCACCGGCGACAAGCTGAACTCCGGCTTGCGCTCGCCCTTGGGGCGGCCCAGGTGCGACATCAGGATCACCCGCCCCCCCTCGCCGACCAGATGGCGGATCGTGGGCAGCGCCGCCTGGATCCGAGTGTCGTCGGCCACCGCTCCGGCGGCCAGAGGGACGTTGAAATCAACCCGCACCAGAACGCGACGGTCGTGAATCGAAAGATCGGTCAGAGCCTTGCGTGCCATCAGTCACTCTCCTTACTCGACGCCTCCCAATTACTCGACGCCTCCCAATTACTCGACGCCTCCCAACAAGTTCGTGTAGACGAGCCGGTAGTTGCCGTCACCCACCTCGTCCACGAAAACAAACCGCAACCCCCCGCCCGACCCGACCATGCCCCATTCATGGAAGAGGGGATCCCCCCGATTCATGTAGTACCAGACCTGATAGGGTGAGTTATCCAATGGGTGCCTAAGGGGGCGGCCTGCCATCTCCACCGATTCGTCTTCGTCGATCTCACGCCCCAGGAAGTAGAAGAGCTGATCCTCGTCCTGGGGCATGAGTTCCTTGTGAACCTCATCGGGCTCGCCGAATCGGATGTAGGTCTTGCCCCGGTCTGTGAGACTACCACGGCGGTTGCCAACCGTGAACCGCTGGTCGGCCCCTGCCACCCGTTCCTGGAACAAATGCTTGATCTGCGTTTCCGGGCCCCGACCTCGTGCTTGCCACATGCTGTCCAGACGCGCCTCCTGCTCGCCCGGCTCAAGCCGCAAGAAGGCCTCGAACCGCTCGTCATCGAGCAGGAGCGAGGCCTCCTGGCGAAGCTCGTACCGCGGCTTCTGCCAGGCGCCGGGCTCCCAGTGCACCTGAAATGTCCCTGTGAGACGGTAAACTTCTCCAGGTGCCGGAGCGGACGCGGTCGGAACCGATTCCGACGGAGCGGACGCGGTCGGAGCCGATTCCGACGAAGCGGACGACGCCGAGGGTGCGCCGGCGGCCCTCTTCGGCGCCGCTACCAGTTCCAGGCCGTAGGCACTCGCGCCAAGACCCGAAACGTCAATCTGCTTCAGGAGCGCCGCGTGAGCGGAGGGCAACCGCACCTCGGCCTCCTCGCGGATGAGGCAAGTGCTGTCCGCCAGAGAGAATACGGAGAGAGTCAGCGCGAGCGGCGCATCTGCCAGCCCGTAGGCCTCCACGTAGAGGGTGAGGGTGGGATTGAAGAGGCCATAGGCCCGGGTGGGGTTGGCATCGAAGCGGCCGCGCAACTGGGCCGTCTCGGCCACGCGGTAGCCGTTCTGCAGCACGGTCGTCTCGGGAGGGTTCGCCGCCCAGCAGAAGACCGGCCCCCCCAGCCCCCGTCCGTCGCGCACGGGCAGGGGCGGCAGCGCGGCCCGCACGAGTCCATGCTTGTGCTCCTTCTGGAGCTTCGACAACAGGCCGCGCCGTAGCGCACGCTGGTCACTGACCTCCAGCTCGAACGCCTCCACGCCCTCGGGCAGCGGTACCTCCAGGGTCACCAGGCGGCGTTCGTACACCGCGTCGGGATCCTCTCGCTCGTCACACGGCACGAGCAGCTCGAGTCCCTGGCGGTACGGCGGCAGGTCGCTCCCGCGCAGCAGGTCCAGCCGGGTCTCGAACTGGATCCACCGTCCCGGCCGCTCCGCCAGCGAATCGCAAACGACCTCATCCCGGAAAACCCCCAGAAACAGGTGTGCCTGTTCCTGCCCGGACGCTCCCAGCAAACGCGCAGCGTCGACCTGGACGTGGATCTCTCCCGTGGACTCAGCCGGCAGCTCGGCCACGGGCGCAGACTCCGCCGCCGCCGCACTGCTCATCCACAGGGCAGTCACCGTCCCGATGGCAGCTCCCAGGGCAGCCACCCGCCTTACGGCCGTCATCGCCGCCGATAGCACGAAGGCGGGGACCCGGAGAGTCCCCGCCCGAGTGAGCCAACGTGGCTGCAAGCTTCACGTCTCCTAGAAGCGGAAATCCACCGAGATCCGATGCACGCCTCCCAGATACCCGAGATCGGAATAGGCGTAGTCGGCACGGGCCTCCGCGTTGAAGCTCGTGGGCACTTTCACTCCCAAACCCATCGCGAGGCCTTCGGCGTCGTAACCGAACCCGTAGCCGCCGCGCAGGTGGAGGAAATCCTGATATCCGACCTCGAGGCCCAGATTCGCCCGCTCATTGTTGTCGGGCGGATGGGAGAACTCGGCCGCCGAGAGCACCGTGTACTGGTCGTCTTCGTACAGGCTGGCCGACATTCCCACCCGGAAGAGCGTCGGCAGCTTGACGGTGTCTTCGATGTATTCCATCTCGGTACCGATATTCTGAATCGACATGCCGATCTTGAGCGACTGGAAGCCGGTATCGTAGAGCGTACCGAAGTCGAAGCTGTAAGCGGTCGCGGAATGGTCGGCGAGGCTCGAATTCACGTAGTTGAACGTAATTCCCGCGGAGAACTTGTCCGTCAGCGACCGTCCGTAGGTAAGGCCCACGGCCACATCACCGTTGTCGAACTGCGTGCCGTCCCCATCCGGATTGTAGACCGTTCGAACGATCTGCTCCGGCATATACAGGCTACGGGCGTGGATCGCCATCATGCCCGGAACGTACTTCGGATCGAACACATAGGTCGCCTGCGAGAAGAGGATGTCGGCCACCCAGTCGCAGTGATTGAGCGCGATCACATTGGTGGTGATGCGCGCTACTCCGGCGGGATTCCAGTAGATCGCCGACGCGTCATCCGCCACGGCGACGAAGGCCGATCCCATACCGGCCGGGCGAGCGCCAATCCCGATCTTGAGGAATTGAGCGCCGATGGTACCCACCTTCTCAAACTCCTGCGCCCCCTGAGCGACACCCGGAAGAGTGAGCAGTAGGACCGCCAGAACGATGAGCCGCTTCACCGCTTTACCCTCCATGACCATGACTCCCCTCTTCAGGCCATTCCGCCTGAGTTAGCGGATGACCGTAAATCTCCCCACATGGGTCTCATCATCGCATGTGACCGCGTAGAGGTACACCCCGCTCGTGATGCTCTGGCCATTGCGCGACAGCATATTCCACCGAACCGTTCCCCTACCGCTCGTCCCGTCGTGCGGTAGCGTCTGCACCAAGTCGCCGGCCAACGTGTAGATCCGAACATCACACTGCCGGTCGGGCAAGTTGGCGAAGTCGATGTGGGTACCGGTCGGATCACGATCGCTGGGATTCAGGTCCCAGGCCGCGCCACCGTTCCAGGGATTCGGCACCACGATGACCTTGTCCTTCCAGTTCCCGCCCGTGCTTGCGCCCCACGACGGCCGCACCCCCTCGGCTTCGACCGCCGCCGGGAAGCTCGAAAGCTCGAAATAGTTGCCCAGCGAATCGGTCCAGCAACTGTAGGCGGTCACGTCGTAGAAGTAGAGCATCCCGTTCTTGAGACCCAGCGTGTCTTCGTAGAAGTAGCGTTCCAGATCGTAGCGATAGAGCCAGGCGCCCTCTTCGACGGGTGAAGGCACCGTGTCGACCACCGCGGCGAAGGGATTCGTGTATTCCGCGAGATCGAGCTGACTGCCCACCGGGTCGGGGGTCATGTCGGCCACGAGCTGCCACTCACCCGGTGAAGGACCGGTGGAGCCGATCGGCCGATCCCATCCCTCCACGCGCCAGACTCGGTAGCCGCAAAAGAGGATCTCGCCACGCAGGGGGTCGGCCACCAACTCGGAGCCGTTGTCCCACTCGATCTTGACCCTGCGATCCCCCTCCACACGAGTGCGCAGCGCAGGGTCCTCGGTACTCACCGTGGGGCTCGGTGGCGCCACGGTCCCGACCCAGTTCACCAGCGTCTCGTAGCCGCAATCGTCTTCGGAGATCTGGAGGGGCGTGCAGCAGTCGCAATCGTTATCGACCCAGTATTCGGGGCGATCGCACTCGGTATTCTTGATCGGCCCCACCGCCGGCGCCAGCGAGTCGCACGGATCGTTCCAGAAGAGGGGCAAACCGCCCGGCTCGATGTGAAGACAGGTTTCGTTCCCGTCGCATCCGGTGAGCTTGTTCGCGTCGGTGTCACGCCAGACGCCATTGTAAATGCGCTGGGCGTTCAAGGCGTTCTCGAGGAGGCCGCGCCACTCGTTGCCGATCACGAACGCCACCTGGAGCTGCAGTTTCTCACCCGGCAACAGCTCCCTGAAAGGCCCCGCACTGAAGCAGTAGCGGTAGTCCGACGGCTGACTGGTGGGCCGCCGCGGCTTATCCCCTGCCGAGAGGAGATCATACCGCTCGAAATCGTTGCGCGGGTCACCCTCCGGATAGGTTCCGCTGCCGCTGAAGAAGCGCATCGTGTGAATCTGCACACTGGAGGGCGCCCGTTCTCCGAAGGGGTCGGTCGTGTGGCCCAAGAACATTCCACCGAAGTACCCATTCGAGCCCGGACCCATATCGTCGGCGGCATTACCGCCCGGTTCGCTGCCCGGCGTGTCGAACATGTACGCGATGTCGATGTTCAATGGCTGCTTGTTACACTCGCGGAAGGTGCCATCATGATCGGTGCAGGTGTACTCGATCTGTCGGTTCACGTAGGTGGTGTCGATGGTGCGGAATTCGCCGCCATCATCGGTGTAGTAGCCCTGCGCTTCCTTGCGGCCGGCATCGGAGTCGACGAAGTAGCCGACGTAGAGTTCCCGCAAGGTCTCGAATCCATCGTTGAGGATCTCATAGTCGAGCCCCACGAATTCGTTGGCGCCGGTCGTCGACCAGGCGTAGCTGTTCTGCCGGATCTTGATGTGCAACGGCCGATGATCCGGATAGACTTCCGTGGCCTGCTCGGTGTAATCCCAGTATTCGCAACTGAACATCTGTTGCGAGATCGCGGCGTAATCCTCGTCGATCAAGCCGTCGCCGTCGTCATCCTTGCCGTTAAGCGGGTCTTCATCCACCAGACCGTCGCCGTCGTCGTCCCCGCCGTTGGTCGAGAAGCCGGCCCGGTCCCCACCGATCGCCCCCTCGAACGATGGATAGATCGTATCGATCGGATCGAGACTCGGCCGCAGCTCGTACTGGTAGGCGCCGGTCGAGACATAGGCCAAATTGTCACTGGCAATCGCGCCAACCCACAGTGAGGCGGCGTAGAGGTACTCTCCACCCTTCCATCCTGCCCCGAAGGTGTCGAGTCCGAATGGATTGCCCACCACGCCCACGTTCGAGACCAGCATCTCCAGGAGCCCCACGTTGTGGTAGAAGATGTTCGGCTGGCGGATCGCGTAGAGCGGCTGACCGTTCTCGTCTACCTCGAAGGGGTTCTCCCCGTCCCAGTAGGCCCGGGCGTTTTCGGCTCCCACCCCGGCAGTCAGCACCAAGAACAGGAGCGCAAGGCGCATTGTCATCACCTGTGTCCAGCTCATCTGCAGCAACCTCCGTATCCTGCCGGCCATTCGGGCTTCCCGCTTCCGGTTCCTAGAAAATGAAGCCGATGCCGACACGAATCGTGCGTGGCGCGCCGAAGACCCGTGGATCGTTGAGCGGGATGAACTCCTCCACCCCGTCTCCATCCCGATCCTCCAGGTAGGCTCCACCGGCCCGACCCGTTTCCGTGTAGTAGACCCGGTAGTCCGCATTCACCGGCGGCGCTGGCCAGTTCCCCGGCGTCAAGTTCGTGATGTTCTTGGCATCCAAGATGTTCCGGCCCTGAAGAAAGAGTGAGAGCTGCTGCCCCCACAGCCGGTAGTACTTGTCCGCCCGCACATCCAATGTGGTTGTAGACGGCATACGCCGGGAATTTTCCTGCTCCGGTTCGATTTCGCGCGTATCACGCTGATACGGCGTATACGGGTATCCGGTGGTATAGCTCCAGCTCAGACTCGCTCCCCAGTTGACCCGGTCGCCCATGTAGAGGCTGGCCCCGATGCTGTGGCGCGCATCCCAGTTGAGCGGAATCTCCTCGTTGGGCAAATAGACGAAGTTCGTGGCCTGGGCAGCGTTGGGATCCGAGGCCACACCAGTAGCCACGCCGTAGGTATAGGAAAGATCCCACCGGTAGTTGTCGCGATACGCTCGCGATAGGCTCACCTCGAAACCTTTGGCCGAGGCATAGTCCTTGTTGACGTAGGTCCAGATGTCCCCGGTGGAGGACCAGTCCTCGGTGGCCTCGGCCGCGATCAGCCCAAACATGTCCCGGTAGTAGATGCTGAACTGCCCCACCAGATACTCGTTGAAGAGGTGCTGGATCGATGCCTGGTAAGTCACGGTGGTCTCGTTGGTCAGGTTCGGGTTTCCGCGCGTGTCGTCGTAGGAATCCAGATTGTCAAAGAGGAACTGGCGGTTCGGCACCTGGTAGAACCGGCCGTAGAAGAAGCTGAACACGTCCCGGTCCGAGATCGGGTAGGCGATTCCGACGCGGGGGCTGAGCTGTTGTTTGACGCGTTCGGACACGTTGGAGATCGAGATCTGCTCGCCCACACTGAAGAAATCGTAGCGCAGGCCGGCGTTGATCACCATGCCTTCGTGCTCCCAGCGGTCCTGGACGTAGGCGCCGCCCTCCGGATTGTAGAAGTGGTAATCCGTCCGGTTCGCGCCGATCATGCCATCCGTGCTGGTGTTGTAAGGCCTCAAGACCTCGAAGAAGCGCATGTCATTGTACTGCAGCGTGGCCCCGGTCTCGAAGGTGTGCCGCCCTTTGCGGTAGGTGAGGTCGAAAATCCCCTGATAAACCTCCGTCTCGCGCGTGGCCAGATACGGGTAATCCCCTGAGATCACGAAATAGTCGTAGGACTCCGCATCGTAGTAGTTGAACCACAGATCGGTCTCGCGCTCACCCGAATACTCCCAGGCGTCCTTGCCTTGCACCCGTTGGTCGATAAAGAAGTGCTGGCGACTCACTCGGAATACGTAGTGGGCGTTGCCGCTGAGTGTATGCCGGAAGACCATCTTCTGCTGCTGAAACTCGTCGAGCACGTTGGGGGTATGTTCGGCGGCATTGTAGTAGTGGTAGGTCGAGTCGACCTGGTAGGGCGCCCAGCGCCCGTGGCGCAGAACCACCTCATTGGTGCGCGTCGTGTCCAGGAACTGCTGCACCCACCCGGCCCGGCTCCACTCATGGTAGTAGGTGTCCCGCCGGGTGGTCTGATCCAACATCTCGAAGGTGAGCTTCGTGTTCGCCGAGGGACGATAGGCCAGCTTGCCCTGCATCTTGTGCGAGTTGGTTTTGCGCTCACCCACGCTGATGAAGTTGAGCCACTTCTCGCGCGAGCGTCGCTCGGGCGTTTTGGGATAGTCATCCGCATAGGTGAGTTCGCCGGAGATGTAGTAGGTCAAATTCTCGACCGGCGTCGGCCCGCCCACTCCCAGAAACAGCCGGTCGTAGTTGTCGAAGGTGTTGCTGGGCGAACCGTAGTCATCGGTCGTGTAGCGCAGCTCGCCACCGAACTCCTGACCACCTTCCTTCGTGTTGTAGATAATGACCCCAGACTGAGCGTTTCCGTACTTGGCACTCATCCCGCCGACGATCGTCTCGGTCGAGGACAGCGCCTGGGATGCCAGCGAGAGACCGGCCCCACCAAGCGGATCCCGTACCGGCACACCGTCGACCTGGAACTGCACCTCGCCCGAACGTCCCCCGCGCACGAACAGCTCGCCACCCTTGGCGATCACCCCGGCTTGTAGCGCGATGGCCTCCTGCACGTCATCGACCGGCAGGTCGGTCAGGTCCTGCGAGTCCATACTGTGGGACGTCTCGGCGCGCTCCTTGTCGATCTTCTTCCTGGCGCCGACCACGTCGATCGCTTGAAGCGTGGCCACGACCTTCTGCTGCAGCTCGAACCGGATGCGCGTGGTCTGACCGGATTCGATCACCACGCCGCGCTCGGTGCCGTCCTCGTAACCCATCATCATGACGGTGATGTCATAGGAGCCGGGCGGCATGTTCTCGATGGTGAAGGTGCCGTCCTCGAGCGACATCGTGCCCCACTTGTGACCCAGCACGAGAACGTTCGCGGGCGTAAGAGGTCTCCCGCTAGCGCGATCCTCGACAATGCCAGTCAGGGTCCCGCCCTCGGCGACGGCAGGTGGCGTTTGAGCGCCAGCCGGTCCGGGCGGCGCGGTCAAGAGGGCCAGGGCCAAGAGCGCGAACACCGACGCGCCGGAGATCACTTCGGTCCTTCGGTTGGTCATGGTTGCGATCCTTGTCCTCAACATGGCGGGTCACCCCTTCTTGCGTGCAGACCCTTGGCAACGTGGGGAGGGCGGGCGCGCCCCGTACCCGAATGCGAACCCCAGACGGTTCGTCTAAGCAAATCTAGGTCCTTCTCAACCCTACAGCAATAGACGTAGGCCAAGCCTGTAGGAAGTCTCCTCGATTTCCTCAATGTCCCCCGCATCGTCGTCCCACGGCTCCTGCCGCAGGTAGCCCAGCGATCCATGGACCTGAACGAGCCCCCCGCTGGGGAGCCACGAGAATCCGCCCGAGACCCCCTGCAACCGGGCCAACGACTCAGGGGCATCGATGTCACGGTCCGTGGCGCCGTAGAAGCCGCCTCCCCGAATCGCCACCGAGGCGCCGACGAAGTACTCCACACCGGCCCGGATCGAGCCGGTCTGGGAGGTCGCCTCAGTCAAGTCGGTCACCGTGGACACTTCCCAATCCGACTGGCTCACGCGTCCTTCCGCCCCCACGAGCAAGCGTCCCGCGAGCAAACGGTGGCTCGCACCGGCGGCGAAGGTGACCCCGGATTCCTCCGAGGCGCCTTCACGCCGGGAGCCCTTGAAGTTGATGCCTTCCCGCACCTCGGTCTCCCACGTACGATAGGCGCCCTCGGCCGATAGCATCGTCTCACCCAGGTGGAGACGCCATTGCGTCAGGATCTCCGACTCCGATTCGCTCTCCTCGAACGTGATCACCTCTTCGAAGTAGTTGCTGCGGCTGGGATTCCAGGGTGAACGGTCACTCCAGCTCAGCTCCACCTCCTCCCCGCCCTCGCGGTCCATGAAGGCGGCACGCACGCCGCCCTCGATGGTCCCGCCGGACGGCATCAAGACGGCCACCGAGTATCGGTCGAGCGGGCGCGTCCAGATGAACTCGTCCTCGTGGAACCGGGCCGGATCCACCGAGAAAGCCTCGACGCCGCCGCGCTCGAAGTCCCAGGCCCCGGCAATCGTCCAGCCCGCCATGTCGTAGGCCATGCCGAGCTGCCCGACCCAGCGGCTCTGCTTGTGCATGAGCGAGAAGAAATCCTCGGAGATCCGGTCCTCGTTCTCGGTCTCACGTCCGACCAGAGCCCCTATCGTAATCGCTCCGAATTGCTGGTTGATCAGCGCCGAGGCCACCGGTCCACGGACCTTGGCCCAGTCCCCGGGATTGTCGGACTGCTCGTAGTAGGTCCAGTTGACAACGGCACCGAGCGCGCGTCCCGGGGAGCGTTGCACGACCTCCACGCCGGCGTTGCCGAAACGCCGTTCGGAGGAAAGGGCCCGCCGATCGACCTGCTGCGTGTTGCCCGACATCCAGGATTCGATCACCCACGAGTCGCTGTCGCGCAAGAATCCGGCGGCATTGTGGGCGAAGTCGCGCAGGCTGATCTCGTTGCCTTCGTCGGCGACGGCCAGCGAGAGGTCGCCCATGCCGGCCAACCGCACCGACGGCGACGGTCGCAGGACGTCCGGGTCGACGCCGGCTTGCTCCATCAGCATGCTCTGGACCGTCGTCTGCGCAGCGGCGACACCCGGAAGCGCTGCGGCCAACAGCAGGGCGACTGCATGGTGGATTTTCACGACCAGAACCTCCCATCGCAGCGGGGTCTTCCCCGCGAGCTTCCCCTACTCTGACTGATCCCGCGGTTCGAACGTGAGCACCACTGGCTCGCTGCCCAGATGGTCGGCCGTGGATGCGTCAAAAACCGAAATCGTGAATCGGTATTCGATCCCGGCATCGGGTTCGAAGGCCACATCTTGAAGCGGATAGGATGTCGTGAGCCGGCGGGCGATCTCGAGCGTCCAGACACGCTCGTCCTCGTCGAAATTGGCCTTACCACGAACATCGGCGCGGCTGTCGCGCGGGTAGGTCAGCAGGTAGCCGGCCACGACATCCCCCGGCGCCCACATGCGAACGTCCGGCATCACCGTCTCGTTGAACGTGTCCTCGGGCGAGAGGAGATCCGGATCGTCATCGATGTCGTTGCGCCAGAGGTACTCCAGAGGCACACCGTTGTTGGTGCGGCAGGGCTCGCCGAAATCGTTCTCGCAGTCTTCCTCGGGACTGTCGTGGAATTCGTCGTCGTCCTGGCGGTAGACGTAGAGCGGCACCCCCTCGCCCGGAAGGAAATTGGGCTGGAAGGCGGGCACGCCCTCATCAGGGATCAGTCCCGCACCGGCATCCAGGTAGAGGTCATCAAGGTATCCGGGGATCCCCTCCTTGGCATCTTCAGGATCGTCGTAAGGATTGAAGAGATTGCGGATCGGATTCGTGCGGCCCGCATACCAGTACCAGACATCGAGACGCCCCTGGGTGAGGGCGCCGAATGAGGAGCCGGCCTCGTGGCAGGCGGCCAGACATCCCACATCGGCGAACGCTCCCTCAGCGCCGTAGGCGGGTTGCATCTCGAATGCGATCGCCACCTTGTCGTCGTCGCCGGCTTGATGCCACCAGGCCCTCGTCATCAGGCTATCCTGTGGTCCCGAGCGATAGAGGCTGTCACAGACGGTTTCTCCGCCGACCTCGGCGCAGGTGATGATCGGCTCCGCCAGACTAGGGCCCACGAAGACGAAGACGTCATCGAGCACGTCGGCGGCGTCGTCGGCCCACTGCACGAGAAAGTAAACATGTTGGTTGGTGTAGAGGGCCTTCATCGAGACGTAGCGCGGGGGTCCGGCGTCACCACCGCCGTGCTCTCTCGAGAGACGCACGTGCGTGTACGGCCGGTCGGGGGTAAACTCGCTGCCCCACTCGCGGTCCAGACGCTCCCCGTTGATCTCGATCCTATTCTCCTCGAACTCCTCGGGCGATACGTAGACGGCCACCAGACGGTTGGTGCTCTTCTCCTCGGGGGCCGGCGGCATGTCCTCGGAACATCCTGGCACAAACAGGATCCACAGGGGCAGTCCCACCACGAACAACAGCCCGGCACGCGTCCACACGCCAACCTCTTCCAGAACCGTTCGTTTCGTCCGCCCGCGACCAGGCCATACCCTGCGGCTTCCGGCTCCACGGCCGTCCGGCTCAACCATGCGCTTCACGCTGGACTCCCCTCCGCAATCGGCGGTTTCCCATCCAGGGTCCAGGTCGAGGGACCCTATAGGTAATGATCATAGATACGCTAGGCGTCTGGTCCCCTAGTGTCAAGCGTAGAGTGGCTTACGGCTCCCACTGGACCTCGGGGAAACGCGAAAGCACATCCCGGAAGGCCCCCTCGATGCGCGATAGGCCCTCGGCGGTACGCGCCTCGAACCGCAGTACCAGAACCGGCTGGGTGTTCGAGGGCCTGAGCAGCCCCCAGCCATCCTCGAAGAGCGCCCGCACCCCGTCGATCGTGATAACCTCGTGGTCCTTGGCGAAATGGGCCGCCACCTCCTCGACGATGCGGAATTTCGCCTCGTCGGTACAGGTGACGCGTACCTCGGGACTGTTCACGTAAGCGGGCATGCTGGCGATGAGGGCGCTCAGGGGCTCCTTCGTCCGGGCCAGGTAGTCCAGGATCCGCGCGGCGCCGTAGAGGGCGTCGTCGAAGCCGAAGTAGCCTTCCTCGAAGAACATGTGCCCGCTCATCTCCCCGGCCAGCGGGATCGAATCAGCCTTCATCTTGGCCTTCAGGAGCGAATGCCCGGTCTTCCACATCACCGGCGTGCCACCATGGGCCCGGATGTCCTCCTCGAGCCCCTGGGAACACTTGACGTCGAAGAGGATCTTCACTCCCGGCTTACGTTCGAGCAGCTCGCGAGCATAGAGGGCCAGCAGCTGGTCGCCGTAGACCATCTTGCCCTGCTCATCGATCAGGCCGATGCGATCGGAGTCCCCGTCAAACCCCACGCCCAGGTCGGCGCCCTCGCGGATCACCATCGCCTGCAGATCGACGACGTACTTGGCCACGGTGGGATCCGGCAAGTGATTGGGAAAGCGTCCGTCGGGCTCGCAATACAGGCAGCGTACGTCATGGCCCAGATCGCGAAGGATGTCGGGACCAACCAGGCCGCCGGTACCGTTGCCCGCATCGACCACCACCTTCAGGCCCCGCTCGGTGGCGAATCGTCCCGCCACCATCTTGCGATAGACCGGCAGGACGTCGAACGCCTCGATCGCGCCTTCACCTTGCTCGAAGTCTCGCGCGCGGATCTGATCGCGGATCGCCCGGATCTCCTCGCCCCAGATGGGCGAGGTACCGCGGCAAATCTTGAACCCGTTGTATTCGATCGGGTTGTGGCTCCCGGTGATCATGACCCCGCCGCCGGCGTTCCGATCCACGATCGAGTAGTAGAGCGCCGGCGTGGGCACCACACCGACATCGATCACGCCCACCCCGGTGCCGCGAATGCCCTCGGCCACCTTGGCGTGGAGCCGCGGGGAACTCTCGCGCACGTCGCGCCCCAGGCACAGCTGGGTCGCGCCCTCACGGCGAAGCCGGGTGGCCACCGCGGCGCCTACGTGGAAGGCGACCTCGTCGGTCAAATCCTCGGCCGCGATCCCGCGGATGTCATACTCGCGGAATATCGAATCTTTCATGAGGTGGCTGACTCCTTTCTGTCCGAACGCAAGAACGCTTCGATGAACCCGTCGATGTCACCGTCCAGAACACCCTGAGCGTTGCCCACCTCGTGCCCGGTGCGGTGGTCCTTGACCATCGTGTACGGATGCAGAACGTAGGAGCGGATCTGCGAGCCCCACGCGATCTCCTTCTTCTCGGCCGTGAGGCTCTCGGTCTCCTTACGTTCCTTCTCCTTGTAGTAGTGGTAGAGACGCGCGGCGAGCACCTTCATCGCCACCTCGCGGTTGCGATGCTGGGAACGTTCGGCCTGGCACTGCACCACGATGCCGGTGGGCTCGTGCGTGATGCGCACGGCCGATTCGGTCTTGTTGACGTGCTGGCCGCCGGCGCCGCTGGCGCGGTAGGTGTCGATGCGCAGATCGTCTTCCTTGATCTCGATCTCCCCCAGGTCTTCCACGATCGGGTAGGCGTAGACCGAGGCGAAGGAGGTGTGGCGGCGTTGATTGAAGTCGAACGGGGAAATGCGCACCAGGCGATGCACGCCGACCTCGGCGCGCAGCAGGCCGTACGCATTCGGTCCCCGCACCTCGATGGTGGAATCCTTGATTCCGGCTTCCTCGCCCTCCTGGAAGTCGATCACGTTGGCCGAGAAACCGCCTCGCTCGATCCAGCGCAGGTACATGCGGTGCAGCATGTAAGCCCAGTCCTGGGATTCCGTGCCGCCGGCGCCCGGATGGATCGTGAGAATCGCGTCGCAGTCGTCGCGCTCGCCGCTCAGGTAGGTCTGCAGCTCGTAGCGCTCGAGGTCCCTCTGGAATCGCCGCGCCTCGCCCAGCTGTTCCTGCTCGAAGGCCTCGTCCCCGTCCTCGCGGGCGAGTTCGACCAGTTCGGCCAGGTCGGTCAGGCGCGTGCGCAACGTCTGCCAGCCGTCGACCACGTTTTTGACCTTGCGCAGGTCCATGACGCAGGCATTGGCCCGCTTGGGATCGTCCCAGAATCCCGGTTCGGAGATCTTCGTCTCGAGTTCGCGCAATTCGGCTTCCCGATGATCCAGGTCAAAGAAACCCCCGCAGATGGCGGATCTTCTCTTCGCTGGCCTGCAAGATGGCGTCGATTTCCTGATTCATCGTGTCAGCCCGTCCTGTTCTCGGGAACGAGACGCTCCCGGTGATTTGGTCTCCCGGCAACCGCCGGCATCCGGTCAATGATCACGTCCCCGCTCCCCGCTTGCTGGGGTGCTGCTACCGTCGGGCGCGGCGCACGAGCCGGCGCACGCGCGCGGCGGCCTCGCGAAGGTCCTCGAGGTCACCGTCATTGCGCACGACCAGGTCGGCCAACCGTCGCCGCTGCTCATCGGTCGCCTGCCGGCGTATCCGCCGCCGCGCGTCCTCGGGTGATACGCCCCGACCCAGGAGGCGCGCCAGGCGCGTTCCGGGGTCGGCCTCCACGGTCACAACGAAGTCGCACCACTCGGGCACACCGCCCTCGGCGAGGAGGGGAATCTCGGCAAGCACGATAGCAACCTCGCCCTTTCGTTTCAAGGACGCGACCTTCCGCGCCATGCGAGCGCGAACGATCGGGTGGACGAGCGCCTCCAGACGCTTCAGCCGGCCGCGGTCCCCGAACACCCGGGCGGCCAGCGCCTGGCGGTCGATGCCCTTGCCGGGCACGAGCAGGTCGGCGCCAAAGTCCGACGCGATCTGCTCCTGCAACGGCCGGTGGTGGCGCAACAGGCCCCGCACGATGCGGTCGGCGTCGATGTGCGCCGTCGCGCCGCCAGCGTCGCCGGCACGCATCACTCGGCAGAAGGTCGACTTGCCCGACCCCATACCGCCGGTGACCACCACCGCCCGCGTGTCGTGCCGCCTACCCATGCGCTTCGTACCAGGTCCTGCCCGCACCGCTGTCGACAAGGAGGGGCACCGCAAGCCTGGCCACCGAACCCATCTCCTCGGCGACCACGGCCGTCACCGCATCCAGGGCCTCCTCGGGAAGCTCGAGCACGAGTTCGTCGTGAACCTGCAGCAAGATCGCGGCCTCGGGGTGTTCGTTTGCCAGGCGCGCGTGCAGGCGGACCATGGCGCGCTTGATCAGGTCCGCCGCCGACCCCTGCACAGGCGTGTTGATGGCCATGCGCTCGGCCGCCGCACGGTCCCCATGGTGACCCGATTGAAGCCCCGGCAAGTAGCGCCGCCGACCCAGCAGCGTCTCGGCATACCCGCGCGAGCGGGCCGTCTCGACGCACTGGTCGATGTAGGCTTTCACCCCGGGGAGCTTCGCGAAGTAGTCGGCGATGAACGCGGAGGCCTCTTTGACCGGAATCCCCTGTTCGCGGGCGAGGCGTTGCGCGCCCATTCCGTAGAGCACACCGAAATTGACCGTCTTGGCGCGGGTGCGCATCCCCGGGTCGACGGCCTGCTCGTCCACGCCGAAGACGCGCGCCGCGGTGGCGCGGTGGATGTCCGCTCCCTTGCGAAACGCATCGGTGAGGTACGCGTCGCCCGAGAGGTGCGCCAGCAGCCGCAGCTCGATCTGGGAATAGTCTGCCGCCAGCAACACCCGGCCCGGCGGCGCGGCAAAGGCCTCTCGCACCCGGCGGCCCATCGGCGTGCGGATCGGGATATTCTGCAGGTTGGGATCCGAGGAGCTGAGGCGCCCGGTGGCCGTCACCGTCTGATGGAAGCTCGCATGGATCCGTCCGGTCTCCTCCGAGACCATCCGCGGCAGAGCCTCGACGTAGGTGCCTTGCAGTTTGCTGAGCTGCCGGTACTCCAAGATCTTGCGCGGCAAGGGGTCTTCGATCGCCAGTTCCTCGAGCACCTCCTGGTCCGTGGAGAAGCCCGTCTTGGTCTTTCGCTTGGCCGGCAGATTGAGCGTCTCGAAGAGCACCACCTGGAGCTGCTTGGGCGAGTTGATGTTGAACGGTCCGCCCGCCAGACGATGAATCTCTTGCTCGAGCCGCCTCTGTTCGGCCTCGAGCTGGTGTCTCATCGAGGACAACATCTGCCGGTCGAGCCAGATGCCGGCGGCTTCCATCGCCACCAGCACCGGCAGCAGGGGCATCTCGAGTTCCAGGAATAGCTCGCGGGCGCCGATGTCCTCCAGGGTCCGCGCCAGGCGGGGCATGAGCCGCACCACCGCGTCGGCATCTTCGCAGGCGTAGGGCGCCACCTTCTCCGGCGACAGGGTATCCATCGTCACCTGTTGTCGTCCCGAACCGATCAGGACCCGGATGGGGACCATCTCGTGATCGAGGAACTCGTGGGCGAGCACGTCGAGCCCGTGGCGCGCCTGCGGATCACGCACATAGGAGGCTACCATCGTGTCCCACAGGGGACCCGCCACCGGCAAGCCGTGGCGACGAAGGATGTGAAGATCGAACTTGAGATTCTGCCCAGCCTTGGTCACCGTCTCGTCGGCGAGCAGTGAACCCAGAGTCTCGCGCACCGCCTCGAGGCTGACGCGCGTTCCCTCGCGGTGGCCGACCGGCACGTACCAGGCACGTCCCGGCTCCCAGCCGAAGCTCAGACCGACCAGGCCCGCCGTGAGCGGCACCCGGCCATCGGTCTCGGTGTCGATGGCCAGGGCGGGCGCATCCGATCCGCCACGCGGGAAGGCCGACACGGCCGCCCGCAGGGACTCGGGCGAGTCGATCAGCCGGTAGGCTGCATCCCAGCCGTCCCCTACCGTGAGGGGATCGCGGGATCGCTCGGACTGGAACTCGGGCTCGAGTTCGGGCCCGGGCTCGGACTCGCGCTTGGACTCGGGCTTGGACTCGCGCGCGGGCTCGGACTCGCGCCCGGGCCTGGACTCA
>CAZZIF010000030.1:20978-22534 GCA_964654025.1 uncultured bacterium | reverse complement strand
GAGAATGAGACCCGGACCTACGAGGGTGTCAACAACGATCATGGGATTCAGTTGTGGAACCGGCGCCTCCGCTACGTCGAACAGGAGATCTTCTTCACGACCCTCGCCTTCGATCACACGATGCCCGGTCTGCTCAATTCGACCTTCCGGTGGAAGGCGAGCCTGGCCACCTCGAAGCGCGATGAACCCGATCGCCGGGAATACAACTACGAGAAACCCATTCTGGAGGAAGGCGAAGAGGATGAGCGTCCTTGGGTCTTGAGCGGACGCTCAGAGAGTATGGGTTTCACCCGGCTCTTCAGTACCCTGGACGAGGATTCGCGGTCCTTCGACGGCAGCTGGCTCTTCCCGGTTTCGCTCTGGGGTGATGCCAAGCACACGATCACCATGGGGTACTTCTACTCCGATCGAAACCGGGATGTCTCGACGCGTCGCTTTGCCTTCAAAAACCCGCGCCGCGATGCGGTGGACCTGAGTCTGCCGCCCGAATCCCTCATGGTGGATGAGAACATCGGCGGCACGACGCGCACGTTCAAGCTGCAGGAACTGACACGGGCTTCGGACGCGTATGAAGCCGGCCTGGAAAGAGTGGGCGGCTATCTGGTCCTGGATGTACCGATCACAAGGAAGCTGCGGGCCATAGGAGGGGCACGGTACGTCGACTGGAGCCTCTATGCCATTGCCAACAGTCCCTTTGCGATCATTCCTGAAGAGGTTCCGGAGAGCCGGATCGAGACGGACGACTGGCTGCCCGGCGCGAACCTCGTCTATGCTCTTGGAAATGACACGAACGTCAGGGTAGGATACAGCTACACGATGTCACGACCCGACCTCCGGGAGATCAGTCCGATCGAGAGCTTCGACTACAACACGAACGTGCCCTACAAGGGAAGTCCGGACCTGAAGACGGTGTACTTGAAGAACACGGATTTTAGGATCGAGCATTTCATCGGACTCGACGAGTTACTGGCCTTCAGTCTGTTCCACAAGGATCTGAAGGACCCCGTATTCGTAACCTTCGCCAACAGCTCGTCGGGGCAGTTGGCGCGACGACCGACCAATGCCAAGTCGGGCTACGTCAACGGTGCTGAGCTCGAAATGAAACTGGGCATGGGCCGTCTGTGGGCTCCCCTGGCGAGCTTCGGGCTCAATGCCAACCTCACGCTCACCGATTCGAAGCTGGAGTTGGAACCATCGACAACAGTGCCGGGGTCAGAGAAGCCTCTGCCGTTCCAGTCGCCCTATGTAATCAATCTGCAGCTCTTCTGGGATCCAGCCGAGAAGCCCTATTCGGCCAATCTCAGCTACAATCACGCCGATGACCGCCTGGCCTCGATCAACTGGTACGGGCTGCCTGACTTCTATCAAGAGCTGGATCCGATCATCGATGTGACCTTCTCTTACGAACTGGGGCGGATCACATCGAAATTCGCGGTCAAGAACATCACCGAAGGAGCCTCTGCCACGGGGCAGGAAGTGGAAACCAACTCCCGTACCTACTCGGTTTCCTTGTCCATGGGAAGCTAGGTAGGATATCATTATCGAGCTTGATTGAC
>CAZZIF010000030.1:0-20878 GCA_964654025.1 uncultured bacterium | reverse complement strand
AAGGAGGGTACAGGTGTACCTATCGCGTTTCATGATCCGAATCTGTGCCAAGATCTTTGCCAAGATCTGTTCGAATCCCATCCTTGCGGTCCTCTTCCTTGTCGCAACGGCTTTTCTGACCACCGGGCTCGGCTGCGGCTCGGAGGATGCGCCTCCGGACAGCAACCCTCGCACCGGCCAGGTGAGCCAGGCTGACACGCACAGTGAACTCGAGGATGGATCCGGGCGGGAGATCGCTTCTTCGCAAGATCCGAACCCCGTGAAAACACCCCACGCCGAGCCGCAGGACGGGCCGGCTGGGGAGGATGAAGGCGAATCGGCTGATCCGGCGCGCCCGGTTGAGCCGGCGACTCGGGAGAAGGCCTCCGGAGCGGTAAGTCCGGTGGACAATACGGGAGCAGAGAATCCGACAGACATTCAGACCGGAAACGTCGAAGCGACGATGCAGGATGTTCGCGTCGCTCCTGAAGGACCCGAGGCCCAGTCGGAGCCGGTGGCGGCAAATCATCCGATGGCCCCCGATCGCCTGAAGGGCCAGACCCGCCGGCCCACCGGCGAAACGGTCATGATCGATGGGAAGTATGAGGTCCCGGTCATCTTGGCGGGCCGTGAGATGCAACGTTCGGCGCTCGAGAATGCGCCCGGTTATTATCCCCCCGACGACCCCGAGCACGAGTCGGTTGAGCGCGGGTACCGGATCGTTGAGGAGCGTGATATCCAACTCGAGGGCGGTATGCCCACTGCCGAGGCATTGGCTGATATGATCCTCTATTGCCTCGAGGAGGAGGATGCCCGCTGCTTGCATGATCTGCGAATCCATGGTGTGGAGTTCGAGAACAACCTCTGGCCCGAGTTTCCCGAGAGCCGTCCGGCCACCCACATCGAGGCCAAACACGCATGGTTCTATCTCCATAAGACATGTTGGTCGGGGGCCTCGGACATGTTGTCGGAGTTCGGCCAACAGAGGCTCGTCTTCAAGAAGATCACCTGCACCGAAGGCCTGATCCGCTACACGAATTTCAACATGCTTAGCGGTGTCC
Source organism: uncultured bacterium (assembly GCA_964654025.1). Taxonomy (GTDB): domain Bacteria; phylum Eisenbacteria; class RBG-16-71-46; order CAIMUX01; family WJJG01; genus CAYQJL01. The sequence goes on along the minus strand of CAZZIF010000030.1, from coordinate 19,838 downwards.
TCATCCATGCCGAAAACGAATTCGGGGAAGAGGTCATCATCAAGAATGCCCACACCTTCTGCCAGGCGGGAGATGTCTGGAAGGTCTACATGTACAAAGACCTCTGAGCCACCGTCCACGGCGTTGTCTACGTTCTCGTTTCTCCACCGATCCCAGATCTCGCCTGCGGATCCGGATGCGCCTGCGATCCGGATCCGCGCCCTTTCCCGATCCGCCTGCCTTCCCCATCCGCCTGCTTTCCCGATCTGCCTGCTTTCTCGATCCGAACGCGAGGCTAAATCAATCGAAACACGGGCGCTCTACTCTTGAGTTGTCTGGGAGCAGGACTCAGCATCTTGAGATCGAGCATTAGGGGATTGTCCGCCCAGACGGTCACGCGGATGGTGATTTCCGGGGGGCTACGGCATGTCATCTTGACTACGTTTGCCCCACCAACCCTAGTCATTGGAGATACTTACGCAAGCTCCCCGGATCCCAGCCGCTCCTCCCGACTTCTAACAGACTGCTAAAGCATCCCTAACACACAGCTGGTTCACTACGCCGATCATTCAGCAGGCGGAATGGAAGACATGCAGGCGCGGTCTTTCGAGGGAAGGGTTTCTGGGACCGGATCATGATGGATCGATCGGAATTCACACGGCGCCAGGGTCGTTGGGTTCGCAAGGACGAACTCGAGCGCAAGGCGAAGGACTTGGGAGAGCACGCTCGCAAGCCCCTGCCTGGAGAACCCCGTCGCCGCGTCAACGGCAGATGGCTGCCCGTGGGCAACCTGGGCTCGCGACATGGAGCGCTGCGCGCGGTCGCGCGGCGCTTCTGGCTACTGATCATCCCGCTGATCGGGATCACCTATGCCAACAGTGCCTATGTGCGTCCAGTCGTCTCCGAATACGAATCCCGAGCGAATCAGCATCGCAAGGTAGTTCTCGACGAGAAGGATCGTCTGCTTCAGATGACGAGCGCATTGCAGACGCGAATCCAAGAGGTGTCGTCGGAGATCGATACGCTCTATGCACCCGAGATCGCTTACTACCAGAGCATTCACGATGATGTGCTGCGTCAGTACAACGATTTCCAACGTTCGGAGAAGGTGACGCAGAAGGATCTCGATTCCCTTCGGGCCGAGCGTGACCGTGTTCGCGCCGAGGCGCGGGCATTGCAGAACGAGTACCGTAACCACGCCTCGATTCTCGAAAACCTGCAGGCGTTCGAAGGCGCGCTTCACGACTCGCTGGTGCAGCGCGAACGTCAGCTGGCGGCGAACCAAGTTATAGAAGAGGAATCAGAAGGCGGCATCAGTCTAAGAACTGTCGTTCGCAACGCGGGCTTCGTCGTGGCACCCGTGCTCGGGTTCCTCTGGGCTCATGGATCGTAGCGAAGCGCGGGGGAAGCGCGGGCAGACCAGGGATTGAGCTGATCAAACATGCAAGAAGGGGGAGCAACGTGAAACGGGATTTCAATCCTTCCCTCAAAGGTCCGATGATCGACCTCGGGCTGGCCGCGGTGGTCATCGCCGTGGCCGGAATCGTCTGGTTCAGTAACACGGGTACCCTGCAGCTGGCGCACGCCGAGGATGACTTGCGTGCCAAGAAGGCGGCCAATTTCGAGGAGCTCGAGAAAGCCCGGCAATCGGTGGAGGCCGCTCGCCAGGAGCTGGTGACGACGCGCGAAGACCGTGGCTCCAAGGCGGCCTACCTGGACTTCCTGCATCGGCAGATCAACCAGAAGCAGACGGACTTGCAGGCCGCGTGGGAAGCGCAGCGCCCCAACAAGGAAGCTGCCCTTGCCATAGAGCAGGAGATCGAGCGTCTCACCCATCAGCGGCGTGCCTTCAAGACCGACATCATGGAAGCGCAGTGGAAGATCCAGGACAAGCAGGAGACGATCAGCGGCTTGGAAGCCCAGCTGGCTGGGTTGGAAGACAAGCCCTCAGCGGAAGACCAGCCGTTGACCACCTCGCTCGTCAACGACTAGACGATCTGGTCTCTTCGTACAACGCCGCGGTGTCGCGAATCATGGGGTCCACGCCGTAATGGCGCCGCACCTCGCGCGACACCGTTTCCATATCCGGGGGGTGCCGCAGGACCTCGATCATGGCTTGCGCCAACGCACGTTCATCCCCACTGGCCACGAGCCGGCCCCAGGCCCCGCCTCGCAAGAGATCTCGCACCCCCCCTACATCCGTTGCAACGACCGGGCACTGGGCGGCGAGTGCTTCGATCAACGATACGGGCGTTCCTTCGTTGCGGCTCGAGATCACCGTTAGGTCCAGAGCACGATAGAGTGGCTCGAGGTCGCGAACCCAACCGGTGAAGACGGCCGATTCACCCAGTCCCAGCTGCCGAGCCTTCCGCTCGAGTTCGGAACGAAGAGGACCATCTCCCACAATCAAAAACCGCGCTCCGGGAATCTGCGCCGCGGTTCGGTGAGCGGCGCCCAAGAAGAGAGCGTGGTCCTTCACGGGAACGAGCCGGCCCACGATGCCGACCATGGGCGCCTCTTGCTCCCCACCCCACCGAAGGCGGATCGCATGCGCGGCTTCTTTGTTCGCGGCGGACAATCCACGAAGATCGATTCCCAGCGGAATGACATGAACGGCCTCGGGCCGCGCGATGCGGTAGCGGTGGGTAAGTTCGCTGCGCAATGACTCCGACAAGGTGATGATCGCTCGCGTCACCCTGGCGCTGGCTCGCTCCAGACAGACGAAAAGCGCCGTCTTTCCTGGACCGAAGTAGCCATGGAATACATGGCCATGATAGGTGTGCAGGATGGAAGGTATGCCACATGCCCGCGCCGCCCAGCGGCCCAGGAAACCCGCCTTGGCAGTGTGTGTGTGGACGATGTCCGGCCGCCGGCGCCGAATCAACCTCATGAGCGCGAACAGCGCCTTTGAATCTCGTCCGAAATGCAGTTCCCGCCGCAGTGTTGGGATGACGATGGGCTGGATGCCGCGCTCAGCCGCGTAGTAGCTCATGTCACCCTCATCCGGTCCTACCGGCCCGCAGACCAGATCGACCTCGTAGCCGAGGCGCTTCAAGCCCTGGGCCAGCAGGACGACGTGACTCGCCGGCCCCCCGATGTTCAACCGGGCGATGATGATCATGACCCGCCCGGCGGTGGTGCCGGAGCCCCGCGGGACATCAGCCAGGTCTGTCGTCCCGGTCTTCGCGGCCGCACCCGTCTGGGCAGCTCGACCTGGATCATCAGCCGCGCCCGTCCGAGCAGCTCGACCCAGATCATCGGCCGCACCCGTCCGAGCGTGGGCGTCGATCTCTGCCCTGTCGGTTGGTTCCTTGGGGTAGCTCACCGAGTCCCCTCCAGCAGACGCCCGTACAGTGCCGCGGTCCTCTGGATCATCTGGTCGGCGGTGAACGAGCCTCTGGCACGCGTTCGCGCGTGCGAGCCCATGCGGGCCCGCACCGCGGCATCCGCCATGAGCTCATCCAATGCTCTCGCCAGGACCTCGGCATCATTGGGTGGCACCAGACGGCCCTCACGACGATCGGTCACGATCTCGGGGATGGCGTCGACCTCGGTCGCCAACACAGGGACGCCCTGGGCCATCGCCTCCAGAAGCACGAGCCCGAAGCCCTCACTACGACTGGGCGCCACAAGCAGATCCAATCCCGCCAAGAGTTCCCCCGCATCGGAACGCCACCCCAACCAACGCACGCGGCCGGCCCAGGCTTGACGCGCGCGCCCCCCCGGTTCCCGCGCGCCTGAGACGGCTCCGCTATCACCCCCGGCAGACAATATGGAGTGCCGCCCCGCTCGTAGCTCGAGCGCTGCCCGCTCGGGTCCGTCTCCGAGAATCACGAGCCGGGCTGCCGGATGGGCATGCGCGACCGCGGCGAACGCATCGATCCCGAGGTCGAACCCTTTCTCCGGCACCAGCCGGCCGGCCATACCCACTGCGATCTCGTCGCTTCTCAGACCCAACCGCGCCCGTGCCTCCTCACGGTCGGGGTCAGGATAGCGCAGGCCATGCCGGATCGTCTCGATTCGGGATCGTGGCGCGCCCTCGACATCGATGCAGAAGGCTGCCAGCGCTTCCGAGACGCAGATGCCCGCGGACAGCCACTGCCATTGGGCTCGGTGGAGACGGCGCATCCACCAGCGGCGACGAAAGGCAAGCTGGTCATGGCGGGTGCTGACGAGCAGCGGCCGGGACCATCGAGAACCTGCCCTGAGGAGGCCTAGGGCCCCCATCACGCGGGTAGCCCAGGCGCCGTAGAGGTCCGCGTGCACCAGATGAGTGTGCAGAATGGCCGGAGCAAGCGCTTGAAGCCGCCGGATGAGCGCCGCCAAAAGGAGTGGGTCGACGTCACGTCGTATCGGCCATTGCTCGATTGCCACTCGCTGACCCTGGAACGTCCGAACGAGCTCGTCGATCGGCCGGTTGGGCTCGGACAAGACGATGAGGCGGACGGCGAAGCCCGCTGTCGCAAGACCGGGTAGAAGCGTGAGCAAGTGCCGCTCAGCGCCGGCGAGCCCAGCTGCCTTGATGACGTGAACGATCATCGGTGGACGCCCTGATCCTCGGAGAGCTTGCCGGCCCGTCGCGCCGGCCTCATCACCGCAACCCGCGGCCCCCCCGAGGTCAGCCCCGTCATTGTGGCCGATCGACTCTGCGAGGCCGGGCTCGGGTCCGCCGCCGGCGGTCGCGACTATTGCTCGGCGGCCGGAATCCACTTCTGCAGTGCTGCGATGATCTTGCGGGCCTGATCAACGCTGGAGATGTTGAACTTCGATTGCTGGCGGTATTCATCCCGAATCTTGCGATAGCGTCGGAGTGTGTACTTCTCCGGGCTGTACTCTTCCTTCTTCGGCTCCCATTGCTGGTAGCGGAACAGAATCGTGGTCCAGGCTCCCCGGGTCAGGACTTCCCGATCCAGCTCTTTCACTACCAGAACGCCGTCTTCCTCGTAGTCGATGGAGATCTCATCGATCGTAGCTGCCATACGCACCCCCCTCTTGCTTGGTCTCACGCGATCAACGGGGCGCAGTCTACCCGCAGGCGCCCTATGCGCTCAACGTCATCCTTGGCTCGCCGGCGATTTTGGCAAGAATGCGACCAGCGGCGTGGCAGCCAGGAGGACCAGTGCGCTGAGCAGGAATCCGGTCCTCAAGCCCAGATGATCCCCGGCCACGCCCAGGAGAAGGATGGCTACTGCTCGCAGGCCGAAACTGGACGCCATGTAGATACCATTGGCCAACGCCCGGTTCTCCGGGAACGACTCCTGCACCATGGCCATGATCGCTGGCGTTACGGCGAACGCCGGACCGCCCATCAGAAGGAGCAGGGGGAAGCGGATCCAACCCTGCGCTGCCAGGAAGACCAGCGTGAGCAGCGGTGTGAGAATCAGGCAGGTCGCCAGTACTCGGCGACGGCCGAACCGGTCGCTCAGCGAGCCACCCAGGAAGGCGCCCACGACCCCGGCACCCTCGAGAATCGACAGGGAAGCCCCGGCCAGCCACAGGCTGGTGCCCTCCCGGTGGAGAAAGAGCGGCAGATAGATCGTCAGGGCCGAGAGCAAGAACGCGCGGGCGAAGATGATACCTCCCAGCGGCAAGAGCATGACGCCCATCGCGCGCAGGGCACGGGACCAGTTTCGATCGGCCTCTGGCCCCGCCCCTCCGGTCCGAACGGGGATGTCGCGCAGACGGACATAGAGCAGCAGGGAGGCGGCCAGGCCGCCGATCATCAGCCACGGCATCCCCTTCAGGGTGAGCGCGCCCAGAGCCGTGACGGCCACCAGGGGGCCCACCGTCCGCCCCAGCTCACCACCTACCATCCAAAGGCCCATACCCCGCCCCAGGGCAGGCCCGCTGACCCGTCCGGTCATGACCGGTCCCACGGCGTGCAAGGAAGCCGAACTCACCCCACTCACCAGCAGCAGCAAGATCATGAGCCCGTAGCTCGGCATCACACCGAGCAGGCTCATCGCGATTGCCGTGATCGCGGGAGACACGATGACGAAGTAGCGCAATGACAGACGATCAGCTAGATGTCCAATGAACGGCTGAAGGATCGAGGGGAATTGCACACACGCGGATAGAAAACCCACTTGAGCCGTGGACAGGCTCAGCTTCTCGACGAAGACGGGCAGCAGTGGCGCCAAGAACGCCTGATAGGTGTCGTGAACCCAGTGCCCGATCGTCATCGTGAGCACGCGGCCGGTTTCGAATGGCCTGCCGGACCCGTCGACGGATCGGGACTTCGTTTGCTGCTCGTCCAGCGTGCTGGTCATGCCGTCCTTCCGCTTCGAGCCTCTTCCATCACCGAACCTGCAAGTATGCGGCGACACCGCCCCAATGGGAACCGGTTTCCCGACGAGAGGTGGAGTCTCAGAGGTGGGATCCCAGAGACGCGGGTCCAGAGGCGCGGCCCCAGAAACGCGGGCCCAGAGACGCAGACCCAGGGGTAGCACTCCAGCGGCGCGCCCCTCGTGGCGCAACCCGAGTGGTGGCATTCCGGAAAGGCTGGCGGTCCGTCCACCAGCCAGGTACATTTCCACCGTCTGTTCATGAGACTGTGGACGACATGTCTGGAAGTCCGGCCGAGCCGGGTGTGCCGGCGAGCCTAGCAGTACATGTGAGAGCCCAGCTACACGAAAGCCTGGCCCCGGCTACGCGCAAGCCCAACCCCTGCCGCGCATGAGCCCAGCTACGCGCGAGCCTGGCTACGCGAGAGCCCGGCTACGCGAGAGCCCGGCTACGCGAGAGCCCAGCATGCAGGGGACCAACATGGAGGATGACGGACCACGATGATGGCCAACAACAAGACGTCTTCTCCGGCGAATGCTGGTCGGTCTGTTGAGCACGGCAAGCGGCGGGAAACGGGCTGGCGCGGTCGAAAGACTCTTCTGTGGATCATCGCGATCCTGATCACGATCACTGCCGCCGTCTATCAGCGTTTGATCGGCCCGACGCGTCCAGTGCGCGGATCCGTCGAGGTCTCCGGAGAACTCGTCCGCTACCGCTTCGAGCGGACCGCATCAAACGATCGCGAACACACGGTTCGCCTCGAACTCCCGCCGGCATTGCTGGAGCGCGAGATCCAGATCGAAGGCCAGCTTCACCTCCGCCGCTACCCGACCGACGACCCCTGGACCACGAAGCCACTGGTGCGCGAGGGAGACGCGTTGGTCGCCACCCTTCCGACTCAGCCGTCCGGCGGCAAGATCGCCTACCACCTCGAGGTGCGCGATCGAGCGCACCCCGAAGACGGGAGCGTTGTTTTTCCGGCCGGCGAGAGCGCCGTCGTGCTTCGCTACCGCGGGCCCGTGCCGTCCTGGCTCGTTCTGACGCACGTCCTGTTCATCTTCGCGGCGATGGTGTGGTCGAATCGTGCGGGGCTGGAAGGGCTGGTGCGGGGCGGCGATCCGCGGCGTCACACCACGGTAGCGCTGCTGCTCTTGTTCGTGGGTGGCATGATCTTCGGCCCGTTGATGCAATGGTACGCCTTTGGCGCATTCTGGACCGGGTTTCCGTTGGGCTACGATCTGACGGATAACAAGACCCTGATCGCTGTCATAGCCTGGCTACTGGCGTTCTTTCTGGGCCGCTCGGCAGTAGAGCGGGCGCGAGTGTGGGCGGTCGTAGCGGCCCTGGTCACACTGATCATCTTCAGCATTCCGCACAGCGTGCTGGGCACCGAGCTGGATTACTCCGAAATGGATGCTTCCTCCTGGCCGGCCTCCAGCGAGACCACGCCCTGAAAGCCTTAGAGCGCTCTCCGGCAGCCTGGCAGTTCACGCGTCGGTCCGGACTACTTCGAACTAGAGCACTCGTCGCAGACGCCGAGAACTTCTACCGAGTAGATTCGAGGCACAAACCGGTGCTGTCGGCTTGCATCCCGAACGGCGTCGGGCACCCGCTCGTCACGAAACTCGAACGTCCGGCCACACCCCTCGCAGAACAGGTGGTCGTGCTTTGTGTTACCCAGAATAAGCTCGTAGCGGTGGCCGCCGTGACCATGGATCTTGCTGACAATGCCCGCGTGCTCCATGAGCCCCAGTGTTCGGTAGACCGTCCCGCGAGCCACTCGCTCCTCGCCGTTGCGCAAGCGGTCGACGAGTTCCTCGGCCCCGAAGTGCCGTCCGAAACGGACCACATGGTTCATGATGATCGCCCGAGGCTGGCTGAAGTTCAGCCCCTGGCGAGCCAGATAGTCGCGAAAGATAGCGATGGCCTCCTTCGCGAGCGTGTCCGTCTTGGTTTCCATCTCTCAGACATCCCCTCTCGGCTGGGCTTCGTTGCGCAAAGAGGTCCCCCTCCTCCGTACGCGGGTTCGCCGGGGCAACCGCTCGGCAACCGCCGCTTCCAGAAGCAAGGCTCGACCCATCGACACACTACCTCGTGGCGCGGCGCAATGATCCAGCACACGGTGCTGACACGGTGCTGACCCGGTGCTGAAACGGTGCTGACCCGGTGCTGAAACGGTGCTGAAACCGTGCTGAAACCGTGCTGAAACCGTGCTGCCACCGGGCTTACACCGGGCTTACACCGGGCTGTCACCGGGCTGTCACCCTACCCCTGCGACATTACGTTCGGCACGCTCGCTGCACCCCGTTCCCACCAATTCATGGCTCTCAGTATGCCACATCTAGCAAGCTGAGACAACGTCTAACGTCGACCACTCACTGCCCGCTCACCGACTACCGAGTTACCCAAGAGCGCTTGGGAGGTTTCTTCGCAACTTCCGCCTCTCTCAAGGCAACTCTCTTGTGGATGTCTCGTACCGGTGGCAGGTATCTAGCTAGATTGCTCCGTTCGACATCTCCGCCAGTACTTGTGGTGATGCAACGCTGTAACATATTCGCGGGCGTTCGCGTACCATCGCGTAACACTGGGCAACATCACGCAACAGAAGGGGGAGTCTCATGAAAAGGTTCGATGAGAGGAATGCTTAGATGAACACAACCAGTGCCGCTCGCCGCCAGGCGAGGGCGAATGGACTCCCCTGCGGCCGCACGCTGCTTCGCGGGTAATCGGGGCGCCGCTCCACTAGCCCGCTACTCACCCGGCTCGCCGTCGCACGATCGCCGTTGCACGATCGGCATCGCACGATCGACATCGCACGATCGCCGTCGCACTCGGACTCCATTCACCTCGCGGGGTGAGCCACCCATCCGTGACCCTCAACGCGGATCCCAATCGCCATAGTAGATGCCGTAGCAAATGCCATAGCAGATGCCTCCCGAGGGAAGCATCACCTGGAGCCCGAAGGCTCCTGACGGTCTCATTGCGCACAACTCCGTTTCCATAAGCCTGCGCGGAAGAACACCGCGTGAGGCACGTGAGGACTCGACCATGACTTCGGCCTACTTCGAAGATGAAGACAAGCTGCCCGGCTCCCAGGAGGTGGGATGGCGCACCGCCTTGAGACACCTGGCGCCGTTGCTCACCAAACACCGGTGGCGCCTGGGGCTCTGCCTCGGTCTGCTTCTGGGAGCAACCTTCTTGTCTCTCGCCTGGCCGTACCTGATTCAGCAGGCCATCGACGGGCCTTTGCAAGTCGAGCTGTCTCGTGAGGCGGGCGAGCCCAGGTTCAGACCACTGCTCCTGTATGGCGCGGCGATCCTTGTCATCCAGGCACTGGCGCTCCTCTTCCTGTACTTGCAGCGCGTGAAGCTCGAAGGGATCGGCCAGGACATCATGCTCGACCTGCGGCGTCGGCTCTTCCATCACATCCTACGTCTGGACATCGGATTCTTCGACCAGAATCCGGTCGGCCGTCTGATGGCACGCGTGGAGTCGGATACCGAGTCGCTGCGCTTACTCTTCACCAACACCGTGGTGCTGGTGGTGGGCGACCTGATCCTGGTGGCCGGGATCTGGGCGGTCATGTTGTATAAGCACACGCAACTGGCGCTGGTTGTGTTGGGGGCCTTTCCACTCATCAGTGGACTCATCTACATCTTCCATCGCCTCACGACCCATCGCTTCCTAGAGGTACGCAAGCGTATGGCCGATGTGACCGCCACCCTCGCGGAACTTCTGCACGGGATGTCGATCATCCAGATCTTCCACCGCGGCGAGTATGCCCGGCGGATGGTCTTCCGGGCCAACGAACGCAAGTTCGGCGAGGACGCCTTCGTGGGCATAGCGGTGTGTGTCTTCTTCAATACGCTCTTCCTCTTCGAGTACATCAAGATCGGACTGATCTTGCTCCTGGGGGCCATGTGGGGCGTCACGGCAGGTGTCATCGTGCTGTTCGTGCTCTTGATCTGGAAGGAGTTTGAGCCGATCGCGCGCACGGCCGACCAGCTTGGTAGCTTTCAGAAGGGAATCGCCGGAGCACGGCGCATTTTCTCCTTGCTCGAGGTGAAGCCCAAGCTCGCTGATCCGGATGAACCGGTGGTCATGCCACCGATCCGCCAGGGTATCCGGTTCGAGAACGTTTGGTTCTCCTATACGCAGGCCGCGAGTGTGGGCGTTGAGGCCACGAGCGGTCATTGCGCTATGGGCAACCACGACGCCGCGGGCACCGACAACGCCACGGGCAACCACGACGCCACGGGCGACCACGACGCCACGGGCACCGACAACGCCGCGAGCGAAGGGGGCGCCGGCAATGACGACTGGGTGCTCAAGGATGTCAGCTTCGAGATCCCGGCCGGCCAGCGGGTGGCGCTGGTAGGGGTCACCGGGGGAGGCAAGTCGACGATCATCTCTCTGTTGCTGCGGCTCTACGATCCGCAGCGGGGGCGGATCCTGATCGACGGCGTGGACATCCGCAAGCTTCGGCGGGCCGACCTCAGGCGGCGATGCGCCCTGGTGCTTCAGGACATCATCCTGTTCCCCGGGGACGTGCATAGCAACATCTCGTTGGAGTCGAACGATCTCACGCTCGAGCAGGTCAAGGCTGCGGCCCGGACGGTCGATGCGGATCGCTTCATCGAGCGACTACCGCAGGGATACCGCACTGAGGTGTCGGAGAAGGGAGCCAACTTCAGCCGCGGCGAACGGCAGTTGCTCTCGTTTGCGCGCGCGCTGGCAGTCAATCCGGACTTGCTGATTCTGGATGAGGCTACGAGTTCGGTGGACCCTGAGACCGAACGCGTGATCCAGGCCTCGTTGGGCAAGCTGATGAAGGGCCGGACCTCGCTCATCATCGCGCACCGGCTGGCAACGATTTTGGATGCCGACCGGATCCTGGTCCTCAAGGCGGGCCGCATCCTCGAGGAGGGTACGCACGAGAGGCTTCTGGCGCGGGGCGGGTACTACGCGAAGCTCTACCACCTTCAGCTAGGCACCGAGAACGGAGAAATATGTCATGTGGTCTAAGATCAAGTGGCTGGCGCGATTCTATCGCCAGTATCCGCATGTAGTGGCGATCCTCGTCCTGCTGACGCCGATCCAGGCGGCGCTCGCCGTCGTCGGCCCGCGCATGGTCGGATTCACGATCGACTATCTCAAGTCGGGAGAGGTTCCCGACAACGTCATCGCACAGAGGGTAGTGGCCCATGGCAGCGGTCTGGGCCTGGAACCGACCGCATCCTTCGCGGTCGCATTCATCCTGCTCGGGCTTGTGGCTTCGGTGCTCTATGCCTACTTCCAGTCCTGGCGGGCGTGGATGAACGTCCGACTCGAGTGGCACTTTCGGCAGGATGCCTTCGATCGCATGACGAGCAAGGGACCCGATTTCTTCGGCCGATTCCGGACGGGTGATCTGGTCACCCGCATGACCGACGACGTGCAAGACAAGCTGAGCTGGTTCGCCTGTTCGGGAATCTTCCGGTTGTACGAAGCATTGCTGGCCATCACCTTCGTCGTGGCCATGATGATCAGCATCGACGCGCCGCTCACGCTCTGGACGGCGGGGCCCTTGCCCCTCTTGATCGTTATCTTCTTCCGCAGCGCGTCATCCCTCGATCGCCGGTACGACAACTTGCAGAAGCGCATCTCGGCGGTCAACGACGTCACCGAGGCCTGTTTCTCTGGCATCCGCGTCGTCAAGGCCTATGTCCGCGAACGAACACAGATGGACAAGTTCGATCGCGCGGCGCGCCGGCGGCGCGAGGCGGAGATCGACTCGGTACGCGCCATGACGGTCATTGATTCGCTGTACAACTATATCTGGCAGTTCGGCGTCGTGGTCGTCGTGCTGGCGGGAGGCTATCGCGTGCTCCACAGCGAACTCACGATGGGGAATCTGGCCTCGTTCATCTACTATGTGACCTGGCTCGTCTTTCCCATGTTCGACGTGGGTCAGTTCCTGGTGAAGTCGCGCCAGTCGGCCGTCTCGATCGGCCGCTTGATGGAACTCGAGGAGGTTGAGCCGCTGGTCGCCGATGCGGGGCGGGCCGAGCTGAACGGCAACCTGATCGGCCACCTGGAATTCGAGAACGTCTCGCTGCAGTTCCCGAATTCGGAGCGCAGAATCGTAGACGGCGTGGGCTTCGTGTTGCCGGCCGGCAAGACGGTCGCCTTGGTTGGACGGGTGGGATCTGGAAAGAGCTGGATGGTCAATCTCCTGCCGAGGCTGGTCGATCCGTCAACCGGTTGCATCCGTCTGGACGGGCGGGACCTCCGCGAGTACTCGCTCGAGGACCTGCGGCGCCACGTCGGTTACGTCCCGCAGGAACCGGTGCTCTTCAGCGACACGATTCGCAACAACGTGGTCTTCGGGCGCGAAGGCATCTCCGAAGACCGGCTGCTGTGGGCCCTGCGGGTCGCGCAGTTTGACCGCGAGGTAGATCGACTCCCACAAGGCCTGGACACCCCGATCGGAACGCGCGGCATGTCGATCTCCGGTGGACAGAAGCAGCGGCTGGCGCTGGCGCGCGCACTGGTGACCCGGCCGCGGATTCTGATCCTGGACGACTGCACCAGTGCGCTCGACGCCCGGACCGAAACCGCGCTCTGGGAGAAACTGCACGAAGTGATGCCGGGAATGACCGCGATCCTGATCACACACCGGCCTGACAGTCTGCGTCGCGCCGACACGGTCTACGTCCTCGATGACGGCCAGATCGTGGAAGAGGGGCATCATGACGAGCTGATGGCATCCGCCGGCGAGTATGCTCGCATCTATCGTCGATTCGAACTACGGGAGGCGGTGGGACTCGGCTAGTCTTGATGCGCGATGCGGGAGGCTGTGGGGACTCAGTTAGTCTTGATGCGCAATGCCGGAGGCGGGGGGATTCAGTTAGTCCAGATGCGCAATGCGGATCCGGTATGCCGCTGGATGCACCGGGTCCCGGCAACGCTCCTGATGGTCGCCGCCTGGGCCCCGTCCGTGGCCCAGGCGTGGGGGAAAGCCGCTGGCCCCTCACGATCGGCGCGGAAGCGAGTCCTCTTGCTTCCCGGCTGGATTGCCGACCGGCAGGACCTCGCGCGCAAGCTGGGTGCCGCCGTGCTTCAATACACGAACGATGTCCTCTTGAATCAGATAGAGCGACGGCACCAGGATCAAGGTGATCCCCGTCGAGAACAGCACACCGAAACCCAGGCTGATCGCCATCGGCACGAGGAACCTCGCTTGAAGCGATGTCTCGAGGATCATCGGGACCAGTCCGAAGAAGGTGGTCAAGGAGGTCATGATGATCGGCCGGAAGCGGCGCTGCCCCGATTCCAGAATGGCCTCGTGAAGCAGCCGGCCCTCGGCGCGTGCGCGGTTGATGAAGTCGATCATTACGAGAGAGTCGTTGACCACGACCCCGGTCAAGGCCACCAAGCCAAAGAGCGAGATCATGCTGATGTCGTACCCCAGCAGCAGGTGGCCCACCATGGCCCCGACGAGTCCGAAGGGGATCGCGCTCATCACGACCAGGGGTTGCATGAAGCTGCGGAACGGAATGGCCAGAAGACCATAGATGATCAGCAAGCCGAAGCCGAAGGCGGTCGTCATCCCGGCCATGCTCTCCTGCTCATCGCGGCTGCGGCCCTCGAGATCAAAGGTCAATCCCGGATAGTCCGCCATGAGTTCAGGGAGGATACCCTGACGCAGCTCTCCGATGATTTCGGTCGGACTGGCGCGATCCTTGTCGATCTGGGCCGAAATGGTGATCACCCGGCGCCGGTCGATCCGCTTGATCGTGCTGAACCCTCGCCCGTCTTCGATGTCGGCTGCCTGGATCAGGGGAATCTGTGCCCCCGTGCGAGTCCGAATGCGCATGTTCTCGATCGCCGCCATCGAGCGCCGTTCTTCGAGTGGATAGCGCACCATCACCTTGACCTCGTCCGGACCGCGTTGGATACGCAACGCTTCGGCGCCGTAGAAAGCCGCCCGAATCTGTGAAGCCAGATCGCGCTCGGTGATCCCGAGGCTGGCAGCTTCGGGACGAAGGGTCAGCTTGAACTCGCGCTTGCCCTCGCTGTGGCTGTCGGTGACCTCGGCGACACTCTCGTAGGACCGAAGCGCTTCTTCCACGCGTATCACCGCCTCGCGCAGCACGTTGTAGTCGGCGTGTGAGAGTGAGATGTCGAGTCCGGTTCCGCTGCGGATCAGATCGGCTTGAAACGCGAGACGTTCCACACCGGCGATCTCGCCCACCCGCTTTCTCCAGGCCGAGGCGAATTCGGCGGTGCTGACCGTGCGAGCGTCCGGATCCTGCAAGAGGATACGCAACTGCGCCAGGTTGTCCCCAAAGGTCGTGCCGCCGCCGTGCGGCCCCCCTTCCATGACCTGCTGGCCCAGGAGAACGAATGTGTGCTTCAGGTTGCTGCGTCCATCGTTCCGCTTGGCATCATAGCTCTCCATGAGCGCCACGCCGTCGGCCATGATCGACTCGGCAATCTCCCGGGTCAACTCGAAGGGCGTGCCTGGCGGCATCTGGAGCGAGACCTTGACCTCGTCGGCCTCGATTTCGGGCATGAAGACGAACTTGATCAGGCCGCCCATGAAGAGCCCCACGGAAACGAGCAGCACGGCGATGCCTAGCGCCACGGTCGTGTACCGGTTCCGCTGGGTCCAGGCCAGGGTCCCCGCGTAGAGACGCTCTCGCATCCAGCGAACGAATCGATCGAAGAACCTGCGCCGTTTCTCCAGCTTCGCCCAGATCGGCGCCTGGCTGGCCACCAGGCCGCCGGACAGATGAGAGGGCAAGATGAAGAAGGATTCGATCAAGGAGATCGCCAGCACGGCGATCACGATGCGCGGCACCGATCCCATGAACTTGCCCACGAACCCGCCGAGGAATAGCAGCACGGTGAAGGCCGCCACCGTGGTCAACGCCGCGAAGGTCACTGCCAGCTTGACTTCCCGGGCACCATCGATCGCGGCCTGCAGTAGCGGCTTGCCCATGCGCATGTGCACGTAGATGTTCTCGCCGACCACGATGGCGTCATCGACCACGATGCCGAGAATGGTGATGAATGCGAAGAGGGAGATCATGTTGATCGTGATGCCCAAGCCGGGGAGAAACACGAAGGCGCCGAGGAAGGAAATGGCGATACCCAAGGCCACCCACATCGCCAGCCGGATCTCGAGAAACAACGCCAGGATGATGATGACCAGCACCAGTCCAAGCGTACCGTTCTCGACCAACAGGTTGATGCGCTGGATCAGGACTTCGGCCCGGTCACGGTAGACGGTCAGATTCCAGGTATCGGGAGCTTCCGCCATCCGTTCGTCGATGTAGGCCCGCACGGTCTCGGAGATACCCTTCGGTGTCTGATTGGCAACCCGGTAGACGTTGATCATGAGGGCCGGATGTCCATTGAAGAGGACATCCTGGTCTTGCTCCTGGAAGCCGTCGTTGACCTGCGTGATGTCCCCGAGCAGGACGCGCTTGCCGTTCGGATGCGTGAAGACCGCCACAGAGTCGAACTGGGCGCCGGTGGTACGTTTCTCGGTCGTGCGAATCAGGACCTCGCCCCCCTGGGCCTTGATTGAGCCGCCCGCCAGATCCAGCGACGCCTGGCGGATGATGGCGGCGACCTGGTCGAGCGTGAGGTTGTACTTGCGCAGTTCGGCCTCTGGAATCGCGATGGAAATCTCGTAGGGTCGCGCCGCGGCAATCTCGACCTGGGAGATGTTGGGCTTTGCCAACAGATCGTCCTTGACCCGCTGAGCCTGTTGCCGCAGGGCACGTTCGCTCATGTCGCCGTAGAGGATCAGGGTCATGGCCTGGCGCCGGTTCGTGAGTTTGGTGACGACCGGCCGTTCGGCTTCCTCGGGGAAGGTACGAATGCGGTCGACCTCGGCCTTCACCTCCTGTAGCACCTTGTCGGAGTTGGCGTCCTCCAGAAGTTCCAACGCTACCGTGCCCACGTTCTCCAGCGCCGTCGACTGGACCCGCTTCACATCCTCGACACTGCTCGTGGCCAGCTCAATGGGCCGGATGATGGCGTCCTCGATCTCCTCGGGCGTGGCGCCGGGATAGACCACACTGACCTCGATGGTCTCGAGATCGAACTCGGGGAATACCTCCTGCTTGATCGAACCGCCTATGATGAGGCCCCCGATCAAGAAGACGAGCATGAGGATGTTGGCCGCCACATGGTTGCTGGCCATGTAGGCGATGGGTCCCCGGGGAAGAGACCGTCCTTGGCGGGCATCGCCTGGTCTCGTTCCGCTCTCTGGTGTGGACCCTGTCATCTTGCAACCCCTCCGCTGTCACGTGCGGTTCGTCTGCTGCTCCTCGTTCCTGTCGGTTTCTTCATGGCTTCCGGTCTCTGCGTTACCGCTGGATTCCCCCGCCGACCGCTCGCAGCTGCATGCCGGGGACAGGGCCTGCCAACGGGGAGATGACCACGCGTTCTCCCGGTCGAAGTCCCTCGGCAACGAGTGCCTCCTGGCCATTCATGTGCGTCACGCTGACGCTACGGATGTCCAACTCATCGCTGTCGTTCATGATCCAGACGGTGTCGTTCTCGTGCAGCGCCTGGCGGGGGATGGGGATCACATTCCTCACCTCCCGGCCGCGGAGCACCACGGTGACGAAGCTACCCATGTTGAGATCCGTTCGGGAGGAACGATCCGTGCTGAACGGGTCCTTCACGCGCACGATCACGCGGGCCAGCCGGCCGAGTTCGTCCAGAACCCCTACCGAGCGATGGACGTGGCCTTCCCAGTGATGCTCGTCCTGCCCCGTCTCCAGGATGACCGTAGCCTCGGCTCCTGGAATCTCGACCCATTCTAGGTTGGCTAGCGAGATGCCCACCTCGATCTCGGCCAGATCGGTATTGTACAAGTGTGCGACTGTTGTGCCGGGTCCGATGAACTGACCAGGCGCTACATTCTGACGGCGAATCCGGCAGTCGAACGGCGCCCGCAAGACCGTACGTTCCAGATTGAGTTCGGCAGTCGCGAGCGCGGCTCGCGCAGAGACGAGATTGGCCTCGGCCTGTTTGAGCTGAGGTTCCCGCAGCACCAGCGGATCCGGCTCACCGAATGACCGCTCATTCGGTCGGCTGGGCAGAGGAGCCGCCGGCTTGCCCGGTCTAGCCGAGGCCTCCGCGGATTGCCGGGTGGCCGGGCCGATGGGCCGTTCGACCTCGGCTGGATCGACGGGCTTGCCCGCCTGAATCGAGTGCGAGTCGGACTGGAATGGATCAAAGTCCTCGGATCGGACGCCCATCAGCCGTTCAGGATCAAGGTCCTCGGATCGGACCCCTATCAGCCGTTCACGCGAACGGTTCATCAAGATCCACTCCCGATGAGCAACATCGCCCTGGGCACGTTCGATCTCGATGGCCAGTTGGGCCTGCGCGACTTGCGCCCGGGCGCGTTGCACGGCCAGCGCGTAATCAGCGTCCTCGATGCGCACCAGCGTGTCGCCCTCGCCGAAGACAGCACCGGTCACGAGATCGGAGTGCACCCAGGCTACCTTGCCCTGAACCTGGGGAACCAGGGCCACCTCGTAGCGCGGCGTCACCGTTCCGTGTGTTTCAATCATGACGTGCCGCCGGCCCGGTTGGACTTCGATCGTCTCGACCAGGGCACCTACCACGCGAGCTTCACCCTTCTCGGGAGGCCTGCGGGTGGCCTTGAAGGCGAGCAGGATCGCCAGTCCACCCAGAATGATGAGCACCGGCACGATCGTGCGCCGGAGTCGCCGGCCAGAGCCGGCTGCCGGATCCGCCATGGCTATCACTCCTTCTTCCCACTGTCCTCGGTGTGGAGGGCTTCGGCCCAGTCTCCACCCAGGGCGGTGAGCAATCCAATGCGGGCGAACAGCAGGGCTCGGCGCGCCGCGATGCGATTCCGTTGAGAGTTGAAGTACGCGGTCTGGGCGCTGGTGACCGCGAGGTAGTCGACCAAGCCCTTGAGATACCGGTCGGTGGCCACCAGGAGCATGTTGCGCGCCGCGGCGTCCTGCACCGTGAGCTCCCGCAGGTAGTCCCGCTGCATCGATTCGGCGACGAGCGCATCCTCGACCTCCCGCAGGGCTTGCAGAACGGCCTCTTTGTAAGCGGCCACCTGGCCTCGCCACGCAGCCTCGGCCCGGTCCTGGTTGGCCTTGCGCCGTCCACCCTCGAACACCGGCAGAACCAGGTTGCCGATGGCACTCCAGACCATGTTCTGGGGGTCAAGGATCTCCCCAAGCTCGTCACTGCTCCCGCCCAGAGAGCCAGTGAGACTCAAGGTAGGGAGCCGCTGCGCGGCGGCCTCAGCCCCGCGGCGGTCGGCAGCCCGCAGGCGCCAGTAGGCCGAGCGAACATCCGGGCGGCGCTGCAGGAGTTCGCTCGGCAACCCGGCAGGAATCCTGGGAAGCGAGTCTGGAAGCTGGCCCGCAGATGCCCGGTCCCGGGAGAGCATGCCTGCCTGCGCGTCGCCACCAGCCCGATCCCGGGAGAGCGTGCCTGCCTGCGCCTCGCCATCGGCTCGACCGGTCGAGAGCGAATCGGGATGCCGGTCCTCGCCGGCTGCTTCCGAACGCAAGCACTCCAGGAGATCGCGCTGCGGCACCCGCCCCAGCAACACTGCCAAGGCGTGCCCGGCCTGAGCGAGTTGGCCCCGCACGAGCACTCGCTGCGCGCGGGCGCCAGCGAGACTGGTCTCGGCCTGGTAGACATCAAGCAACGAAGCCACGCCGCGCTGATAGCGCGTCGCCACGAGCTCGTGAGAATCTTCAAAGGAGGCGATCGTGCGGCCGAGCAGTTCGTCTTGGAGCTGCAACTCCACCACAGTGTAGTAGGCACGAGCGGCCTGCGCCGCCAGGGCGATCGCCACCGCCTCCACATCATTCTCGCTCGCGCGCAAGTCTGCCGTGGCGGCGGCACGCCCCGCGGCCAGACGCCCCCAGACGTCGATCTCATAGGAGGCCGCGAGACTCACGCTGTAGGTAGGCTGCTGCATCGACTCCCGCAACACTTCGGACAGATCGAACCCACCTGGCAGGACCACGCCGGCACCGGAACTTTCCTCCACCGGTTCGCTCTCAATCGCGGTAGCTTGTGCCGCCACGGTGGGGA
Organism: uncultured bacterium; assembly: GCA_964654025.1. Lineage (GTDB taxonomy): Bacteria > Eisenbacteria > RBG-16-71-46 > CAIMUX01 > WJJG01 > CAYQJL01. Next base: position 473 of record CAZZIF010000030.1, on the reverse strand, counting down.
ACCACGTGGACCCGGCCGTTCGCTGCAGGGCCCGGTACTGGTCGAGTCTGGCCACCGCTTGCTCGAGGGTCAGATTCTCGTCAATGGCCTCGTCGATGATCTCGCAAAGGAGCGCATCCCCCAGCGACGGCCACCAAGGAGCGGCGTCGTAGACCCCGGTGCTGTCGGACCGCAGATACACCTCGGGCAGTGTCACCCTCACCGGTCGCGGCGCGCGCCATCCCGCACAGGACGTTGACCCCAGCACCAACAGCGCCGTGCCTAGCGCGATCGCAAACGTGGGAAACCGGATCGATGGGAACCCTGGAAGCAGGTCGCGCGGGCGTGCATCACGCCCGGCCCGCGGGAAAGCCGACTTGAGAGCCGGTGAGGACGCCAGTCGTTCCCTATGAGGCGCCGGCAAGTTCATCTTCGTTCCTCGGTTCCGCGTTCTTCATACGCCCCGAGCCCCCTGTCGCGCATGCCCCTTCAGC
>CAZZIF010000029.1:11416-22584 GCA_964654025.1 uncultured bacterium | reverse complement strand
TCCAAGCTCGGGCTGCCCCCCCGGTGCCCTCAAGTGGCCACCTTTCAGTGTCTTAGGACCAAAACCGGCATTCTCGCTGAGCACCGGCGCCGATCGGCAGAGCGTCAGGGTTCGCCGCAACGGACCGCCGCGCTCGCGGGGCGCCAGCGGAAGGACTTTGACGGGGATCTGGGGCGCTCACCAGCGGGCTTGACAGCGGCGTCCGCCAGGATCCAGCATCCGGCCATGAAGAGCGGCTCGGCACAACCTGACAGCTACACCCCACCCCAGCCGGGGACGTGGGACGGACGCGTGGACGCCACCGAGCCGCGGTCGGCCCTACGCTGGCATCAGGTGGTGCAACCGCTGGATCTGAGGCACCCCTCGCCGGAGTGGCCGGGCGGTGGTCGCGCGTTTGGCCTGATCGGCTACTGTTGCGACGCGGGCATCGCTCGCAACCTGGGCCGGCCGGGGGCGGGCGCCGGCCCCGCCAGCATCCGCCGGCGGCTGGCCGAGTTGCCGGTCACCTTCTCCCCCGCCGTCGGGCTCATGGACGCCGGTGATGTCACGTGCCCGCAAGGGCCTGTCGAGCGAGGCCAGGAGGCGCTGGCCGCTCTCGTCGAGCGAGTGCATGCGGCGGGACTCTTCCCAATCATCCTCGGGGGCGGACACGACCTCACGTTCGGCCACTACCTCGGGATGAGTCGGCGCATGCCGCCATCGGGCAGACTCGGGGTGGTGAGTTTCGATGCCCACTTCGATCTTCGTCCAGCCACCGCCGGGGCCAGTTCGGGGACCTCGTTCTGGCAGATTGCTCGGCTGTGTCAACAGGAGCAGCGCGCATTCGACTACCTCTGCCTCGGCATCCAGCGATCCGCCAATACCGTGGCGCTCTTCGATAGCGCCCGGGAGCTGGGCGTTCAGTACGTGCTGGCGCGCGACATCATCGATCACCGTCTCGACGACGTGCGTGCCGTGATCGACCGCTTCTGCGGCCCCCTCGATGCCGTTCTGGTGACCGTCGACGCCGATGTGATGAGCTCGGCCTTCGCTCCGGGGGTGAGCTCGCCCCAACCGCTGGGATTGGGTCCTGAGACTGTGCTTCGTCTGCTCAAGCACGTGCTCGCACGCGGGCCGGTCGTGAGTTTCGATGTCGCCGAAGTCTCCCCCCGCTTCGACAGCGACGACAACACGGCCAAGGTGGCGGCGATTCTCATCTATGCCCTTCTCGAGGCGCTGATTCCGGACCAGGAGCGAATCCAGGAAGCGTGAGCCCTCCTGGAGCCGCTGTTTCCCCGGAGCTGCTGCCCCCCCTTGAAAACCGCTGGTCCCCCTGAGCCGCTCGCCCCCTTGGGAGCCATTCGTCTCATTGGGGGCTACCCCCAGGCCCCGGCACGGCTGTTCCCCACTGGGGGCACGCCCTCCTTTCGCGTCTACTGAGCGCAGCAACGAATGGGGTCTTCCGTGCGCGTACGGATGCCCCTGGATCACTCTGGTCTCCAGGAGGCACTGCCATGCTGCACCGGGAACCCAAGGTCGCTCCCGAATACATCTATCCCGTGGATGAGTGGCGCGTCATCGAGAAGCGCTTTGCGCAGCGGTACGTGCCGCAGAGCGAAACCCTCTTCGCCCTGGCCAACGGCTATCTCGGCATTCGCGGGGCCTTCGAGGAAGGCCGCCCGGTCTTCCAGAGCGGCACCTACATCAACGGGTTTCACGAAACCTGGCCGATCACCTACGGCGAGTACGCCTACGGGTTCGCGGAGACCGGCCAGTCGATGCTGAACGTGGCCGATGCGAGGCCGATCCGTCTCTTCGTCGATGACGAACCCTTCGCGCTCGAACACGCCCTCCTGCTCGAATACGAACGGGCGCTCGACATGCGGCGCGGCCTCCTCCGGCGACGCGTGCTGTGGGAAACCCCCTCGGGCAAGCACGTGCGGATCACCTCCACCCGGATCGTCTCGTTCGAGCATCGTCATTTGGCGGCGCTGCGGTACGAGGTCTCCGTCGAGGACGCCGCCGCGCCGGTGGCCCTGGTCTCGAGCATCGAGGTGCCGGCCGCGCTCACCCGCGAACAGAGCGAAGATCCTCGCCGCGGCCGCGACTTCGCGGCGAAGGCTCTGGAGCCCCAACACCACGAGGCCGGGGAGAACCGACTTCTGCTGGGTCATCGCACCCGGCGCAGCGGCATGACGATCGCCTGCGGGGTGCATCAAGAGATGGAGTCCGAGGGGCACGCCGGGGCCAAGGGACAGGTCGAGGCCAAGGGGCAGGTCCCAGCCAAGGGGCAGGTCACGGCCGAGACGACGCATGAGGACAATCGTGCCCAAACCACCTACGCGATCCGGGCCGAACCGGGAGAGGTGTTCCGTCTCACGAAGTACATCGTCTATCACACCTCGCACACCGTTCCCGTGGAGGAGCTGACCGAGCGCACTCACCGGACGCTCGATCGAGCGTGCGAGGACGGTTGGCCGGCCTTGCTCGACTCGCAGGAACGCTACGTGGCCGACTTCTGGCAGCGGAGCGATGTCGAGATCCGCGGCGACATGCGGGTGCAGCAATCGGTGCGCTGGAACCTGTTCCAGCTCTTGCAAGCGTCCGCACGGGTGGAGGGCGCCGGGATCGGAGCCCGCGGCCTGACCGGCCCCACCTATGACGGCCACTACTTCTGGGACTCCGAGATCTATGTCCTGCCGTTCCTGGTCTACACGGCCCCGCGCATCGCGCGCAATCTGCTTCGATTCCGTCACGGGATGCTGGGGGCGGCCCGGCGCCGTGCGGCGCAGGTCGGTGAGAAGGGCGCGCTCTTCCCCTGGCGGACGATCAACGGCGAGGAGGCGTCTGCCTACTACGCGGCCGGCACGGCGCAGTACCACATCAACGCTGATATCGTCTACGCCCTGCGCAAGTACATCCAGGTAAGCGGCGACGAGGAGTTCCTGGCCACCCATGGCGCCGACATCCTGGTCGAGACCGCCCGCCTCTGGCGGAGCCTGGGGTTCTTCTCGAAGCAGCGCGACGGCCAGTTCTGTATCAACGGCGTGACCGGCCCCGACGAGTACAACACGGTCGTCAACAACAACCTCTTCACGAATCTGATGGCGCGCGACAACCTGCAATACGCGGCCGAAACGCTCCCGCGGCTCAGCCAGGCACAACCCGAGCGCTATGCGGCCCTCGTCGATCGAACCGGCTTCGATGAGTCCGAGACCCACGAATGGGAAGCGGCGGCCCAGGTCATGCGCGTGCCTTTCGACGAGAAGCGCATGATCCATCTGCAGGACGACAGCTTCCTCGAAAAGCAGCGATGGGATCTCGAGAACACGCCGGCGGAGAGTTACCCTCTGCTGCTCCACTATCATCCGCTCGTCATCTACCGCCACCGGGTCATCAAGCAAGCCGACGTGGTGATGGCGCTCTTTCTTCAGGGCCACCGGTTCAACCTGGAGGAGAAGCGTCGCAACTTCGACTACTACGATCCCCTGACCACCGGCGATTCGTCCCTGTCGGTCTGCATTCAGAGCATCATCGCCAGCGAGATCGGTTATCACGAGGAGGCCTTCGAGTACTTCCGCTACGCGGTTCTGATGGATCTGGCCGACATCGGGGGCAACGTGCGCGACGGCGCGCACATCGCCGCCATCGGCGGCACCTGGATGGCCCTGACCTATGGCTTCGCCGGCATGCGCGACCACGAGGGGGATCTCTCCTTCGATCCGCGCGTGCCGGTGCAATGGCAGGGTTTGGCATTCACCCTCACGGTCCGAGAACGACGCCTGCGGGTGGAGCTCGAGCCGGGCCAGGCCACCTACACGCTTCTCGCCGGAGACGAGTTGACGATCCGTCATCAGAACAAAGAGGTGCGCCTCCTGCCCGAAGAACCGGTCACACTCGAGATCGAGCGGGCGGTCGAGCGCCCGCCGCTTCGGCTCGGCGCGGTCATCCCTGCCGCCGAATTCGATGCGGTGCTCTTCGACATGGACGGCGTACTCACCGCCACGGCCGAGGTCCATGCCAAGGCGTGGAAGCGTATGTTCGACGACTATCTGAGGGACCGGTCGCGGGAGCGCGACGAGCCGTTCCGCCCGTTCGAGATCGGCACCGATTACCTGCTCCACGTCGATGGCAAGCCTCGCCAGGACGGCGTGCACGACTTCCTCGAATCCCGCGGCATCTCCCTGCCCGGCGGCAGCCCCGACGATCCGCCGGAGGCCGAAACCGAGTGGGGGTTGGGGAACCGGAAGAACGAGATGGTGCATGAGGTGATCCGCCGGGAAGGGGTGCGTGCTTTCCAGGGTGCGGAGCGCGTGATCCAACAGTTGCGGGAGCAGGGAATCCGCACCGCCGTGGTGACCTCGAGCAGCAACGCCAGCTTGACCTTGGAGGCCGCGGGCCTGGCGGGACTCTTCGACGCGCAAGTGGACGGCAACGTGGCTACCGAGATGAACCTGAAGGGCAAGCCGGCTCCGGACACCTACCTGGAGGCCGCCCGGCGCCTGGACGCCTCGCCTGAGAGAAGCGTGGTCATCGAGGATGCGCTCTCCGGTGTCCAGGCGGGGAAGCAGGGCGGGTTCGGCTTGGTGATCGGTGTGGCCCGGGCCGCGAGCCCCGACGAACTGCAGCGCAACGGTGCCAATCTGGTCGTCGCCGGCCTGGCCGAGTTGCTACCCTGAGGTGTGCTTTCCTGCGGGGTCCCTTCCAGCGGGGGTCCTTTCCGCGGCGACGTGCCGGGCCAACGCGACGTACTGCTCCGCAATGCGGTCCCAGCTATAGCGCTCCGCGGTCTGCCGAGCCGCCAGGCGCATCGCTTCGATGCCTTCCCCCTTCTCGAGCAGGGTCGTCACCTTCTTGGCAATGTCCCGTGCGTCCCGCTCGATCAGGTAGCCGGTCACACCGTCCTCGATGATTTCCTCGGCGCATCCAACCGGTGTCGACAGGAGCGGCAGACCGCAGGCCATCCCCTCCACCGCAACGAGCAGCCAAGACTCATAGCGACTCGCCATGATCATCGCGTCACTGGCGGCCAGGATGTCGGGAACATCCGTCCTCTTGCCCAGGAAGTCCACGCGCTCCGCGATGCCCAGCTTGCGCGCCGCCCGCCGCGCCGAGCCGATCAAGTGTTCTGTCCCCCCGACCACTGTCAGTCGGACGGTCGCGGGCAGGGCGGTCAGCGCCTCGAGGATGAATGACAGCCCCTTGCGCTCGAACTCGTGGCCGACGAACACCAGGTTGAACGTTCCGGGCGTCTCCGGCTTGCGGTGTTCGAGAGAGAAGCGGGCGATGTCGACCCCGTTGGGAATCCTGACATACTTCGATCGGGGCACACGTGGGTACTGCTGCTCGAAGACCCTCTTGCTCATCTCCGACAAGACGACGACACGCCGGTAGCCTCCCAGGATGTGCCGCAGCTCCTCGCGCAGAAGAAGGAACAGATGCACCGGATTGCGCAGCATCATCGATGGCCGCTGTTTCACCACCGCTTTGTGACAGCCGTGGTCCACATAGATGTCTCCTCCGATGGCATCGTTGTGGACGATAAAGACCCGCGACGGACGCCGCCGAGCCCGAATCGCGATCGTACCGGCGAAGGAATGAACGATCATCAGAAGGAGATTGTAGACTTTCGCCCAGATGGTCGTTTCCGGACGAACGGGAGACAGTCTCAAGAAGCCGGTGATGCTCTCCAGCGTCTGCACGGAGCTGCGCACATGCTGCCTGCGCATCGCTTCATGGACGAAGTAAGCCACGCCGGCGATGCCGCCATAGGGATGCACGTCCCGGATGACGTGGACGATTTCCACGTCCTGCGCGCGGTCACGACGAGAGGAGTTCATCGTAGATTCTTTCCAGCTTGGCGCTCTGTTTCTCGAGACTGAAATGCTCTTCAATGTGCGCTCGCGCGCGATCGCCCATCTGGCGGGCCATCTTCGGATCTCGGAGCAGCCGGCCCAGCCGGTCCGCCAGAGCCTCCACATCCTTCTCCGGGACGACATAACCTGTCTTCCCATCCATGACCGCCTCGGCAATCCCACCGGAATCGGTCACGACGAGAGGGATGCCCAGGGCGCCGGCCTCCTTCGTCACCATCGGCAGGCCTTCGGTGTCGCCATTGCTGGCCGTGATGCTGGGGAGAGCGAGCATGTCGGCACCCGAGATCCACCGCTGCGTCTCCTCGAACGGCCTGGCGCCCATGAATGAGACCTTGCCTCCCAGCCCCAGCGCCGAAACTTCGCTCTCGAGGGAGGTCCGCAACGGCCCCTCGCCGATGATGGTCAGATGCGCGTCGGGATGGGCCCCCGCGATCTTGGCCATGGCGCGGATCAGAAAGACGGTTCCCTTCTTCTCCGTCAGTCTCGCGACATGGATGATCTTCCCCAAACCGGGACATCTCTCGGGGGCCGGTGTCCTGGCACTCGTATCGGTGCCAATGTGGTGCACGCCGAGCTTGTTCTTCGGAAAGCCTTTCGCGATCGCTGCTCGGCGGATGTGTTCTGAAACACAGATGAACCGGTCGCACTGGGCCCAGAGATGACGACGCCAGAGGACGGCGTTGACCAGCGCCGGCCGGCACGACATGAGCAGCGAGCGGTCCCGGCGCGTCACGTCGAAGCCATGGAGGGTTGCGAGCATGGGGATACGCAGCTTGCGGGCCAGAGGCAGCGCGTAGACCGCGTCGACCGCAAAGTGCGCATGCAGAATCGCCGGCGCCAAGGAAGCGAGCGGTCGAGACCGCCCCGCCTCGCGCGGGACGATCTGGGAGAGGGCCCGCATCCACCGGGAAATCCCTTCGTGGGAGGAGATCGAGCGGTAGCCGGCCGGAGCAGGGCCCCAATGCGACTGGCCGACAAAGACCGGTTCATAGCGTTCGAATGCGATGGCCTGCTGAGTGATGAAGGACTCAGAGACCTTGAAGAGCTGCATCCGGAAGATGATGGCCGTAGAAGATGTCATACGCCCCGGCTCGGGAAACCTGTCTCAGACACGTCGGATCATTCGCGCGCGGCAGTATAGCACCCCCCCCGGACACCACTCCAGACATGGCTGTCCTGCTGGTCTCCGGCCGCTCCCTCCCCACGCCACGTCGCGCGGCGCGATATATCGGCGATCTATCGAGTTACGAAGGTCTCAGTTGTGGACAGATGTACTCAGCGACCCCACGATGGTGTAGTATTATTGCAAATGTGGAGGTCCAGATAGGGTCCCTGCCCGACCCAACGGCCTCCGCCTGAAGGGGTCTCGCCGCTGCCATGCCCCCCTGGCACCCGAGGATCCGCAGAGCCCTTACCCGATAGACGGAGGAAAGGAGTCGAAGATGCGTTCCTTTGGCCCACTGGCATTGATCGCATTCGCACTGGTCACGCTGCTCTGCAGTCCGGCTCAGGCGAACACCACCATCCAGGTCGCTCTCGATTTCGCCGCGCCCACGCTGGCAGAAACGCAAGGTGTGACGCAGCTTCAGTCGCCCGAATGCACGGCGCTTGGCCAGCCCGGCCACCCGTTGTTGCCGGCGCGCGAGGCCGTGCTTCTCCTGCCGCCCGGTGAGGAGATCACATCCGTGAGGATTACCACGGAAGGTGGTGAGGTTCTCTCGAACATCGCGCCACTCCGCCATGCTCAAGAGCCCCGGCCCATCAGCCTGGGGCCCGGCGCCCCAACCGAGGCGAGCGCGAGTATCTACGGCAGCGCGGACAGCTATCCGGCCGAGGCGGCCGAGCTCGTCACCGTGCAGCGCGCCTGGGGGCACTCGCTGGCCTTCTTCCGTGTCACGCCCTTTGCCTACCGCCCCGCCGAGGGCGAGCTGGCCTGGTTCGCCCGCGTCAACCTGGAGGTGGAGACGGCGCCGGCCGCGTCGGGCGAGGTCGCCGGAGCGCTGCTGCAGCGCGACCCGCACGTGCTCGGGCGCATCGATGAACTCGTGCTCAACCCCGGCGATCTGTCGCGTTACGGCGCGATCGACGCCGTGCAGATCGGCCAGCAGCGCGTCGAGCCCGGCTACTATCCCTACGTCATCGTGACGACCGACGCCTTCGCCGATGCCTTCGAGCCGCTGGCGGCGATGCAGTCCTCACGCGGTCTGCGCGCCCGCATCATGACGACCAGCGAGATCAACGCGCTCTACTCGGGCGACGATCTGCAGATGCGCATCCGCAACTTCATCATCGATGCCTACGAGAACTGGGGCACGCTCTACGTGCTCTTGGGCGGCGACTACGACGTCGTCCCCATCCGTCCGCTCTACGTCAACGCCGGCGGAACGGTCGACAACTTCCCCGGCGATTGCTACTACGAAGGGCTCGACGGCACCTGGAACGACGACAACGACAACCGCTGGGGTGAGCACGGCGAGTACGATCTGATCGGCGAGGTCGCGGTGGGACGCGCATCGATCAGCAACACGACCGAGTTGGGTCGCTGGATGCACAAGAATGCGCTCTACACCGAGGCGCCGGTAGTCAGTGAGGTCAAGAAAGCTCTCTTCATCGGCGAATCCCTGGACAGCTCGACTTGGGGCGGCGACTCGATGGACGAGGTGAAGGACTACGCCAGCACCCACGGCTACACGACCAGTGGGTATCCCGGCGACTACACCAAGCAGACGCTCTACGAGCGCTCGGGCAACTGGAGCAAGTACGACGTGATCGACCTCTTCAATGCCGGTCACGCCACCTCCCACCATCTGGGCCACTCCAACACGACCTACAACATGAAGATGGAGAACCCGGACGTGGCCCTGATGACCGCCGACGGCGTCACCCACACCTACTGCTTCATCTCTTCCCAGGGCTGCATCTCGAACAACTTCGACAACCCGTCGACCGACTCGATCTCCGAGGCCTTCCTCTACCACGAGTACGGCGCTGCGGCCTATCTGGGCAACACGCGCTACGGGTGGTACTCGCCGGGATCGACCGGCGGCCCGTCGCAGCACTTCGATCGCCAGCTCGTCGACGCTCTCTACAATGAGGGCATTCACACCGTCGGTTGGATGAACGTCGACTCGAAGACCGACTGCATCTGGATGCTCGACGACTGGATGCTCTGGTGCCATTACGAGTTGTGTCTCCTGGGCGACCCGGCCATGCCGCAGTGGGTCGATGTCCACGACCCCTTGACGCTGGAGCACTCGGGCACCTACTTGATGGGCACCGGCGTCTACGAGGTGACGGTGCGCGCCGGTGGCGCGCCCGTGGCCGGCGCCAACGTAACCGTCTACGGGGACGATCCCGCGATCTGGGCCACCGCCACCACCAACGCCAGCGGCGTGGCCGTCCTCGATCCCGGCGATCCACAGCCCTCGACGCTCACGCTCAAGGTGGTCAAGGCCAATCACCTGCCGGTCACCGATCAGGTCGATGTGATTCCGCCTTCGGGGCCGTTCCTGGTCTACCACGACGTCGCCATTCATGACGAGGGCAACCAGAACGGATTGCTCGACTATGGCGAGACCTCGGGCCTGGCCGTCTTCCTCGAGAACGTCGGCGTCGAGGCGGCCACCGATGTGACCGGCACGCTGGGTACGTCGGACACCTACACCACGATCACCCTGGCCACAGCGGTCTACCCGGACATCCCGGCGGGGAGCATTGCCGCGGGCCTGGAAGACTTCGTGATCGAGGTCGATGTGAATGTGCCCGACCAACATGTGATCGATTTCGAGATCCAGGCATCCGGTTCCCAGGGCGACTGGGACGGCGGATTCCAGATCACGGCGCAGGCGCCGGCGCTCTACGCCGGCCCCCAGGTGATCAGCGACTGGGGCGGCTCGGGCGACGGCGACGGCGTGGCCGAGCCCGGCGAGCTGATCGGCTTGCAGGTCTGGCTGAACAACGCGGGACATGCGGACGCGGGCGCGCTGACGGCCCAGCTCACCAGTGCCAGCCCGGAGATCACCATCTACGATGACGCCGGCACCTGCGATCCGATCGCAGTCGGCGACGCGGTGCTGTGCGGCTCGTTCCAGTTCGAGATCAGCCCGAGCTGTCCAGACCCCGCCTCGATCCCCTTCACATTGCATCTCATGGGCAACGGCGGCTTTGCCACAGCGGTCGATTTCGATCTCACCGTCGGCGCCTGGTTCGACGACGCCGAGACCGACCGCGGCTGGACCCTGGGTCTGCCGACCGATGACGCCACGACCGGCATGTGGGAACGCGCCGAGCCGGTGGGTACCGTCTACGAGCAGCACCAGCTCCAGCCCGAGTACGATCACACCCCCGACCCGGGCGAAGCCTGCTTCGTGACACAGAACGGTCCCGTTGGCGGATCGGCTGGGGAGGCGGATGTCGATGGCGGCCGCACGACCCTGCTCACGCCCGTCTTCGACCTGAGCAATGCCACTTCGGCGACGATCGGTTACTGGCGCTGGTATACCAACTCGTGGGGCGGCTCACCGGACAACGACTGGTGGGATGTCGATGTAACCGCCGACGGCGAAAACTGGGTCTCGCTCGAGCACACGCAGACGACGGCGAACGAGTGGAACTACTTCGAGTTCGCGCTCGAGGAGTTCATTCCGCTGACCGGCCACGTGCAGATCCGCTTCATCGCCGCCGATGAAGGGGACGGCTCGCTGGTCGAGGCCGCCGTGGACGACTTTTCGCTCAGTGCCGTTCGTGAGTTCTTCCAGGAGACGCCCGGCGATCAACAGGTGATGCAGACTGGCTTCGTCTCCTTCGGCCGCAACCCGAACCCCGGCAGCAGCCAGATCGTCTTCCAGACGGGCCAGGCGACGCAGGTGAAACTGGAGCTCTTCGACATCTCCGGTCGCCGGCTGCGTTCGCTCGTCAACGAGCCGGTCACCGCGGGCTCGCATCCGGTCGCCTTCGACGGCCGGGACGATGCCGGCCATCCGATCGCCTCGGGTGTGTATTATCTCCGCTTGGAGACGCCGGAGATGCTGCAGGTGCGGCAGATGACGGTCTTGCGGTAGTCCCGCACGGAGTCCCAAGCGGTCTCGTGCGGGGCCAAGGGACGCCGGCGTGCGGCAACCATCGCGCGACAAAGATTCCCCTCCGGACCACTGGTCCGGAGGGGAATCGTGTCTACTGCCGGCAGGGGCCGATAGAGGCCGGCAGGGGCCGGCCGTTACCCGCACGGTCGCTGATGACCGAGGCCCAACCGGTTTAGCGAACCACGACGAAACGGGTTGTACGGGTACCCTCGGCCGTGGCAAGCCGGATGAA
>CAZZIF010000029.1:0-11406 GCA_964654025.1 uncultured bacterium | reverse complement strand
CGGCGTGCGGCAACCATCGCGCGACAAAGATTCCCCTCCGGACCAGTGGTCCGGAGGGGAATCTTGTCTACTGCCGGCAGGGGCCGGCCGTTACCCGCACGGTCGCTGACGACCGAGGCCGAGCCGGTTTAGCGAACCACGACGAAACGGGTCGTACGGGTCCCTTCGGTCGTGGCGAGCCGGATGAAGTAGGCACCGCTCGCAAGCGATGCGCCGTCCCGGGCCCGTCCATCCCAGGTCATGTGATGCTCTCCCGCAGTCAACCGGCCGCTGTGGATCTCGCGGACAACGCGCCCGGCCGAATCCAGGAGATCGACGCGTACCGCGCCGGCCGCCGCTTGGGGAGACAGAACCAGCCGCACCGTGGCCGGCGTTGCGCTCATGCCAGTAGCCGGCATCGGATTGGGCGTGGCCGTCAGGAAGAGACGGCCGGCGGCGAGTGCCGCGGGGTCATCGGCATGCGCCGGATCGGTCGGCGGCAGGTAGGCGGCCTGATGCACTTCCGGAGGACCGCTCGCCGACTGCAACCAGGCAACGACACTGAGCTCGTTCGGATTCCACTGGGTCGGCACCGTTGTGGTCGCCGTCACCTGAACCTCATCACCGGCCTGGTTCAGCGTGACGTCCTGATGCGTGCCCCACCGCGTCACGTGATCGTAGGTCTCGCCCGCGATCACGCCATCTTCGGTGATCACGAAGAAAGCGCGCGGCGACTCGATCGAGACCGGATCAACCAGCTCGAAGGTCGCGTCGATGTACATCTGATCGCCCTCGAGGTAGTAGCCCCCGGAGATGGCAACCGGCGCAAGCCCCTCCGTCTCGGCAAGGCGAGCCTCGATGATGTCGCGATAGGCGTCGGCGGCAGCCTGACAGGAGCCCGCGCCGAGTTCGTCGTAGAGGCCGTCGAAGAAGACGTGTGGGATGTACTGCACGCCGTAGAGGCTCACGCGCTCCCAGCTGAAATCAGACTCGAGCGCATCGGATACGTGGTGGTCACAAAGAATGAGCTGATCGGGGTACTCACCCAGGACGATCTCCAGCCCGCACCGGGCTGCTGGACAAGAACCTCACCAGGTAGCGCTGATCTCGTCGATCAGGAGCACCCGCGGCACCGAGGCGCCCGCGGGTGACGGAACCAGAAGACCGAGGGACACGAACAGTAGGGCCGCGCCAAGAGCGACCGTGGAGAAGCGACGCGTCATCGAGCACCTCCTCATGTTTCAGGAAGGAATCGCCATGTACAGCCATCACGATTCTAGCAGGAATGGCTATGCGCGCCGAGACTTACGTCGCCTCTGCCGCGCAACTATGGTGCACCTGGAGGTGTTGCGTTCTTCGTGCGGTTCACGTTCACCCGCTATTCGCGCCTCCCGCGCGGAGGAACCTGCCCGAGGGGACGAAGAGCCTGCCCCTTAGAAGCCCGACAGATCCCGGAAAGCGTCCTCGGCGCGGTCAATTTCCTCGTCGCCAATCTCCAGATGGACGACCAGTCGTACGCGCGAGGCGCTGATCGAGAGAGCACGGACTCCGCGCTCCGCCAGCTGTCGGCACAGCTCGCCGGCGGAACGGGGCGGCGCGACCTCCACCATGACCATGTTGGTCGGGGGCGGATCGTTGGCGACGGTGAATCCGGCCAAACCGCTGATCGTCTTTGCGAGACGGCGTGCCCGGGCATGGTCTTCGGCCAGGCGGTCCACATGGTGATCGAGCGCGTAGAGCGCTCCGGCCGCCAGAATCCCGGCCTGGCGCATACCGCCGCCCAGCATCTTGCGCATGCGCCGCGCGCGGCGGATCACCGCCGCCGAGCCGGCCAACGCCGAGCCCACCGGTGCGCCCAGCCCTTTCGAGAAGCAGCAGGAGATCGTGTCGCACTGCCGGCCGTAGTCGGCCGCGGAAACGCCCGCGGCCACCGCGGCGTTGAAGATGCGCGCGCCGTCGATGTGCAGCGCCAGGCCGAGCGCCCGGGTCTCCCGGCGCAGCTCCTTCAGCGTCTCCAGGGGAAAGATCGTGCCGCCGGCCATGTTGTGCGTATTCTCGATCGTCACCAGTGTGGGAGGAGCATGGTGATTGTCGGGCGGCCGAATCGCCCTGGTCACCTGCCCGGCGGTGATCACCCCGCCGTCGCCCTCGATCTGCCGCAGCAGCACGCCGCTCAGCACCGCCGCGGCGCCCGCCTCGTGATTGAAGATGTGGCCGCCGCGCTCGATGATGACCTCATCGCCGGGCTGCGTCTGGCTGCGCAAGGCCAGTTGGTTGGCCATCGTCCCGCTGGGCACGAAGAGCGCCGCTTCCTGACCCAGAAGCTCGGCCACCCGCGCCTCGAGCCGATTGATGGTGGGATCCTCCCCGAAGACGTCATCACCCACCTCGGCGGTGGCCATTGCCCGGCGCATCGCCTCGGTGGGCTTGGTCACCGTGTCGCTGCGCAGATCCACGCTATGTGCCGGCATTGCAGTCTCCCCCACACCTCGAGTCTTCCTCCCTCACTCGGAGGGTCTTGGCCGGACGCCCCGAGATTGTCGCCCCCTCGGGCCCGTTGCCATGGGATCGTAGATCGGGTGTCGGGACAGATCAACATTCGCCTCGAGCCGGTAGCGGCTGGATGCTGCCTGCTGCCTGCTGTCTGCTGTCTGCTCATGCGCGCATACTCAGGGGTATGACCTGCGGGAGATGGATGGTTCAACCAACAGACATGCAGATAGCCCATGACTGCTCGTTTTTTGCCCCGGGGCAAAACGCTTCTACCCGGAATCGGGCAGCGTCGGGCAATGCTGGGCGATGCAGTCAGGTCTATGCTGGGGCCGGGTCGAGTTCGTTCTCCCCGGCGACGCCCCCTCCGCGGAGGCGCCGGTCAGCTCGCGGCCGTGACCGCCGCTAAGGCCTACTGCTCGTTCATGTGCGGATAGCGATACTCACGCGGTGGCAAAAACGTCTCCTTCACCGTCCGCGGATTCGTCCAGCGCAAGAGATTGAGCATCGAGCCGGCCTTGTCGTTCGTGCCGCTGGCCCGGCTGCCGCCGAACGGCTGCAGACCGACCACCGCGCCGGTGGGCTTGTCGTTGACGTAGAAGTTCCCCGCCGCGTAGCGGAGGGCCCGGTGCGCCTTGTGGATGGCGTGGCGGTCGGTGGCGAAGACCGCGCCGGTCAGGGCGTAGGGCGAGGTTCCGTCACACAGCGTCAGGATCTCTTCGTACTGCGCATCCGGGTAGACGAAGATCGTGAAGACCGGCCCGAAGATCTCTTCTTCCATCAGTCTGAAGTGCGGATCGGTCGTGACGACCACGGTGGGGCGGATGAAGTAGCCCTCCGACTTGTCGTAGGTGCCCCCGGCGATGATCTCGGCGTCGGCGGACTCACGGGCGTACTCGATGTAGCCGACGATCTTGTCGAAGGCCTTCTCATCGATCACCGCCGCCGTGAAGTTGCGGAAGTCGCGGGGGTCGCCCTGGTCGATGCCCTCGACGGTCTCGACGAGCTGTTCACGTATGGTCTTCCACAGGCTCTCGGGCACATAGGACCGGCTGGCCGCCGAACACTTCTGGCCCTGGTACTCGAAGGCCCCGCGCACCATGGCGCACACGGTGGCGTCGACGTCGGCCGACGGGTGCACGACAATGAAGTCCTTGCCGCCGGTCTCGCCCACGAGACGTGGATAGGAACGATACGCGTCGATGTTCTCACCGACTTCGCGCCATAGGTGGCAGAAGGTGGGCGTGGACCCGGTGAAGTGGATGCCGCCCAAATCACGGTGCTTGACGGCCAGCTCGCCCACGACCGAACCGCGCGAGGGGATGAAGTTGATCACCCCGTCGGGCAGGCCGGCTTCCAGAAAGAGCTTCATGAGGTAGTAGCCCGAGTAGACGGCCGTGGACGCCGGCTTCCAGACGGCGGTGTTGCCCATCATGGCCGGGGCCGAGGGCAGGTTGGCCGCGATCGAGGTGAAGTTGAACGGCGATATCGCCAGAATGAATCCCTCGAGCGGCCGCCAGTCCAACCGGTCCCACTGACCCAGCGTGGACTCGGGTTGCTCGGCGTAGATACGGTGGGCGAAGTGCGAGTTGTAGCGGAAGAAGTCGATCGTCTCGCAGGCCGAGTCGATCTCGGCCTGGAAGACCGTCTTGCTTTGGCCGAGCATGGTCGCGCCGTTGACCACGTCCCGGTAAGGTCCGGCCAGCAGCTCAGCCGCACGCAGGAAGACCGACACGCGCTCGGCCCAGGGCAGCTTCGGCCATTCGTGCCAGGCCGCCGCGGCCGCCTGAATCGCTTGCTCGATTTCAGCGGGTCCGGCCAGGTGATAGGTGGCCAGCACGTGGCCGTGATCATGCGGCATGACCACGCTGGCCGTGTTGCCCGTGTAGATCTCCTTGCCGCCGATGATGACCGGAATCTCGATCTGCTCGGAGGCCATCTTTTCGAGCTGCTTCTTGATCGTCTCGCGCCGCGGGCTGCCGGGCGCGTAGTCGTGTACCGGTTCGTTCTCGGGGGTCGTCAACGCGAATTGAGCTTCGTCCACCGTTCACCTCCATGTCGTTAGGGCCGCGAGGGGCCCAGCATTCTCGCCGGATCGAGGATCGCATCGAGCCGGGCCTCGGGCACGACCTTCTCCTCCAGCGCGATCTCACGAACCGTCCGGCCCTCACGGTAGGCGCGGTGTGCGATCTGCGCCGCCCGGTCGTAACCGATCTCGAGCGCCAGTGGGGTCACGAGCGCCAGGCTCCAATGTACGAGGTCCTCACACCGCTGGCGGTTGGCCTCGATGCCGGCCACACACTTGTGCGCCAGCAAGCGCATCGCGCGGGTCAGGATCTTGGTCGACTCGACCGCGTGGAAGCCGATCATCGGCATCATCATGTTGAGTTCGAGCGGACCGTGCTGCCCGCCGACGGTCACCGCCAGATGGCTTCCCATCACGTGCGCGGCCGACTGGATCACCATCTCGGGGATCACCGGGTTGATCTTGCCCGGCATGATCGAAGAACCCGGTTGCAGCGCCGGCAGTGTGATCTCGCCCAGCCCGCTTCGCGGTCCGCTGGCCATGAGGCGCAGGTCGTTGGCGATGCGCATGAGCGAGACCGCCAGCGTGTTGAGCGTGCCCATGTAGGCCACCAAGGCATCTCGGGCCGCCAGAGCCTCGAAGCGGTTGGGCGCCGGCCGCAGGGGCACGTGGGCCTGGCCGGATAGGTGGCCGATGACCCGGACGGCGAAGTCGGGGTGGCTGTTGAGCCCGGTCCCGACCGCCGTGCCGCCGAGCGCCAGTTCCTCCACGTGAGGAAGGGACCGGTCCAGGCGCTCCCGGCCGTGACGCATCTGCGAGGCGAATCCGCCGAACGCCTGGCCCAGCGTCATGGGCACCGCATCCTGAAGGTGGGTGCGGGCGAGCTTGACGACATCGGCAAAGGCCGCCGCGCGCTCCTCGAGTGCCCGCTGCAACTCACCGCACGCCTCGCCGAGCGGATCGGCCAGGACGCGGACCGCCATGTGAAGCGCCGAAGGGAAGACGTCGTTGGAGGACTGCCCACGGTTGACGTGGTCATTGGGGTGGACGGGAGAGCGGGCGCCGAGCGGCGAGCCCAGAATCTCGTTGGCCCGGTTGGCCACGACCTCGTTCACGTTCATGTTCGACGAGGTGCCGGAGCCGGTTTGGAAGACGTCCAAGGGAAAGTGATCGTCGAACGCGCCCGAGGCCACCTCGCCGGCGGCCTTGGCCATGGCGCGGCTCACGGCATCATCGATCAGACCCAGGTCGGCATTGACCTCGGCCGCCGCCTTCTTGATCCGGGCCAGGGCGTGGATGATCTCGATCGGCACCCGCCAGGAAGAGACCTCGAAGTTCTCCCGCGCCCGCTGCGTCTGCGCCCCCCAGTAAGCGCGGGCGGGGACCTGGACCTCGCCCATCGAATCCTGTTCTATGCGGTACTCTGTATTCCGCTGTGAGTCGGTGGACAGCATCACGCTCTCCTCTCCTCTTCATAGGTATCCATCCGGCACGCAGACAGATACCGAGCGAGACCGCCGGAGTTCCACGCGCGGGCAGCGGGCCGGCATGGGCAAGCAACAGCCGGAGAGGGATTTAGCGCGACTGGTACACATTGAGCCCCTTGATGTTGACGAACTCGCGCAGGCCGTACTTCGAAAGCTCGCGGCCCAGCCCGCTCTCTTTCACACCGCCGAAGGGCATCCGCGGATCCGACTTGACGATGCTGTTGACGAAGGCGGCCCCGGTCTCCAGGCGCCGGGCCACCTGCTCGCCGCGGGCCAGGTCCCGTGTCCAGACGCTGCCGCCCAGCCCGAAGACCGAGTCGTTCGCCACCCGCACCGCCTCGTCCTCGTCAGCGACCACGAGAATCGGTGCAATCGGTCCGAACACCTCCTCGCGCATGACGGGCATCCGGTCGTTCACGGCGCGCACGACCGTAGGCGCCAGGTAGAATCCGTCCCGGCGCAACCGCTGCCCGCCGGAGATGATCTCGGCACCCTCGGCGACCGAACGCTCGAGTTGGTCCAGCAAGCCCTGGAGGCTCTTCTCGTCCACGATGGGCCCGATCTGCGTGGCTTCGTCCATCGGGTCGCCCACGATGCGCTCGGTCATCCGTTCGGTCATCGCTTTCGTGAAAGCATCGGCCAGCGGTGCGGCCACGATGAAGCGCTTCGCGGCGATGCAGCTCTGGCCGGTGTTGATCGTGCGCCCCACCACCGCGTTCTCGGCGGCGAAGTCGACGTCGGCGTCCTCGAGCACGATGAACGGGTCCGATCCGCCCAGCTCGAGGACGACCTTCTTCAGGTTCGCTCCGGCCGCCTGGGCGATCCGTCTGCCGGCCTCGGTACTTCCGGTGAGCGAGACGCCCGGCACGAGCGGGCTCTCGATCAGGCGCCCCACCGTCTCGTGATCGGCAAAGATGGTGCGGAACAGGTTCTCGGGGAAACCGGCGTCACGGAACACCTCTTCGATGGCTCGGGCGCACTGGGGTACGTTGCTGGCGTGCTTGAGCACGCTGGCATTGCCTGCCAGCACGGTGGGAATGCCGAAACGCAGCGCCTGCCAGAAGGGGAAATTCCACGGCATGATCGAAAGGATCACACCCAGGGGATCAAAGAGAACCCGGTGCTTGTCTCCGTCGGCGGCCACCTCCTCCTCGCGCAGCCACTCCGGGCCCTTCTCGGCGTAGACATCGCAGAGGAAGGCGCACTTCTCGACCTCGGCGCGCGCTTCGGTGATCGGCTTGCCCATCTCCAGGGTGATCAGGCGAGCATACCGGTCGCGCCGCTCGCGCAGCAGGGCCGCTGCACGCTGAAGCGGCGGCAAGCGCTTCTCGACCGGCATCTCACGCCAGCGGCGAAAGGCCTGATCGGCATGCTCGGTGATGGTCACGACCTCCTCGGGCACCATGGTCTGATAGGTCTCGATGGGCTGGGCGGTGGCGGGGTTCGTGGTGGTGATCGTCTGGGTCATGATCGTATCCTCTTCCTGGGGCCTGCGGCCGGCGAACATGCCCGTATTGAATCGCACCGGCCCGGCCGGAGCAAGGGTCAGAGCCATGGGTGCCGAAGTGAATCGCCAAGGCAGGGGAGGAATCAGGGATGCCACCACTGGATCTTGAGGGAGTGCCCGAGACGCTGCGGATCGGCACCTCCTCCTTCAGCACGACCGATTGGGTGGGGGGATTCTATCCTCCGGGCACCAAGCCGGCCGACTTTCTCTCCTACTACGCCAGTGTATTCGCCACCGTGGAGATCGACGCCACCTGGTACGCCATGCCCGCCAAGCGAACGGTCAGCGGTTGGGCCGAGAAGACCCCCGATGACTTCGTGTTCAGCTTGAAGGTCCCCAAGAAGATCACCCACGAAGCCTATCTCGAGGATTGCGAGACGGACTGGACCGCGTTCCTGCGCACGCTGGAACCGCTGGGCGGGAAGCGTGGCCCGCTGCTCTTCCAGTTTCCGTACGTGGCCAAGGGCAAGGATGCCGAGGAGTACGCCACCGGAGCCGACTTCCGGCGCCGGTTGGCGGCCTTCGCCGAGCAGCTTCCGCAGGACGGTCTCCACGTCGTCGAGGTTCGCAACGCGAAGTGGATCGGCGATCCCTTGCTGGATCTGCTGCGCAGCCACCGGATCGGCCTGTCGCTGCCGGCCTACTACACCATGCCCACCGCGCGTGACCATCTGTCGGCCTCTCGCGCGGTCACCGAGCTGGTGACCGGCCCGGTGGCCTACGTCCGCTTCCTGGGACACCACCGCAGGATGGATACGCTCGTCAAGGAAGCTCGCCAGAAGCAGGGCAAGGAGCGCGACTGGGACGAGGTGCTGGTCGATCGCTCGGCCGAGACCCGCGACTGGGCCCAGCTCATCGGCCGGCTGATCGATGATGGCGTGACCACCCACGCCTACTTCAACAACCACTTCGCCGGCTATGCGCCGGGCTCGATCGAACTCTTCGTGGATCAGTGGCGCCGATTGCGTGGCACCTCCCCGAGCGCATAGAGCGCGGACGGTGACGGTCTGTCTCGCTGATCGTCGACCGCCACGCAGGAGGGGCGGCTACGCGAGTGGCCGGGTAGAGCTCTGCTCCCAGCGGATGGCGCAAACCCCGTCCCGTTCGGCCGCTTCCCGGGTTATCCGCTCGCTGGGCAACTGCCCCCGAATGCGCAGCCGGTAGACGAGCCGTGCAGCTCCGGTATCGTAGTCCCGATCGCGCAGGATCTCGAGAATACGGGCGCCGGACGCTCGCAGGATGCCGGTGCACCAGGCTTCGAGTTCCTCCGACTGCGCCACGGTCGTCCGCACCACCAATGACCGATATTTGACATCCGGAATTCGGTGCTCCAGGGCATCGAAGACCAGAAGCATGAAGACCATGGTCAAGGTGGCGAACACGCCCAGCATGTAGAGGCCGTTCCCGATCACGATGCCCAGGCTCGCCACGAACCAGATGCAGGCCGCCGTCGTCAGTCCCCGAACCAGATCACCCGTCTTGAGAATGGCTCCCGCGCCAAGAAAGCCGATACCGGTCACGATGCCCGCGGCAATGCGGTTCGGATCCAGCACCATGCGACCCTCGGAGACCGATCCCGAGAAGGCCTCCGACGCCCCGCGAGCAGCGATGATCAGGATCGTCGAGCCCAGGCACACCAGGACATGGGTTCGCAGGCCCGCGGCCCGGCCGTGCCATTCGCGTTCGAGTCCCACGATACCGCCCAGGCCGATGGAGAAGAGCAGCTTCCACAGCGCATCTTCCTTCATCAAGCTGGCGATGCTCAGATCCATGCCTGCCTCCACCTACCTCCCGGGCCATCCCTGCTGGGCCCGGCATGCCGAGCCCAGGCCTCCTACTGGGCAGTGCGGCCCCGGATGGCCGGCCGGTGGCTAGTAGCTGAGTACCCGCGTGTCGTACTCGTAGAGGGCATCGTACAACGCCTCCACCGTGGCCACCTCCGCACCGGCGATCAGATCGGCCTCGTCCATGCCCCCGACGTTCTTCATGCACATCGGACACACGTAGACCTTGCCGCCGGCCTTCATGAACGATTGCAGCTTCTCCTGAACGGTCTGACCGTCCACATACTTGTTGCCCGGCAGGTTCTTGTCGGCCAGACGCACCCCGTCGACATTCAGGAAAATCGCCGTGTGGAGATCCTTCTCGGTCATCATCGCCTCTGCCAGAAACACGGCCATCGCCGCCCGGCTGGTCTCGTTCTGCGTCAGGTTGATCACCAGGGCTTCCTTGGCGTGCGCGGATCCGGCGAGCGTGGCCAGGGTGACGGCTACCAGAACCATGGATTGGAACAAACGGCGTGGATTCATGGAAACGATCTCCTCTTCGGCGCCGAGTCCGGTCGGAGCCGGCTGGGGCCCCGCCGGTGCGCCGGTGATAGGGGTCAAGCGAGAACCGTTGCGCGTCGCAGAAAGTAGCGCAACCCTGTCGGGGGCTCAATACGCTTAAGCGGAGGAACGCCGGACTGAAAGGGCGAAGGAGCGCCTTCGAGGCAGGAACCTTCTGGGGAGAATGCTTTCGAGGCGGAAGGCCCTCGCAGCAGAAGGTGTTCGAGGATCGGGGCTTCCCTGGTTGTGCTCCCAGCACCCCCTCCGGGATGATGGCAGCGGTCAACGAGAGCACGGGGCGGCATTGGAGAACGGGATCATGCTGGAAGGAGCATATGCCATGAAAACGATTGGCTCTTTGATCTTGATGCTCGCTTTGTTAGCCATCGCCGGCTGTGATGACGACGATACCACCGTCGTCGAGCCTGGAGACCTCGCACCGCCTCTGGGCCTTCATAGCATCACGGGTGACGAAGCCGTTACCCTCTTCTGGTGGTGCAGCAACTACGATGACGACCTGGTCGGCTTCAAGGTGTACTCGGCCGAAGGCGAGCTCGCGGGCGGTTCCCTGCAAGAGGTTCCCGCCGGCTTCACCCTCAGCGATTCGCTGGAAGTGTCCGCGCCCTGCAACTCACAGGTGCAGATGGACGTCGAGGGACTCACGAACGGCACGACCTACACCTTCTTGGTCGTGGCCGCGAAGGGGGACTGGGGCGACATCAGCCATACGAGCAATCTGATCGAGGACACGCCTCGCAGCGAGAGTGCCGTGCACACCACGCTGAACGCTCATCAGATCGATCCCACCACCGCCGGCTACGAGGTCAGCACGTTCGAGCGGGTGGATTGCTCCACCCTGGATCAGGATTACAACACCGACTCCGGCCTCGGGGATATCATGTGCGAGCGCTTCGACCCGGGCGCCGGGATGCGGGCCTGGATCGACGGCATCAACGGCGCCGCTGTGCAGGACATGGGCTACATGCAGGATTGGGACGACGCCGACGCCGCCCCCACCGGCGGATACGCGAGTGCGGGTCATTCGGTCGAGGCCATCCTGGGGCACGTATATGCCATCTGGACTGCGGACGACAACTACGCCAAGATTCAGGTCACCGAGATCGATGAAGAAGGGCCCGACGCCTGGATCCGCGTGAAGTGCGCCTATCAACCGCAGTTCGGCAACCGAGAGCTGGGCTGGGAGTAGTACCGCTCACGGTGCGGGTACCGGCACGATGAACAACGCATGAAGAAACTGGCATCACGCAACTCTCCGGTACCCGCACGGAGCAAACGCGGAGCGGATCCGTCGCAAACTGGGCCGCGGTCTTCGGACCGGTGGATCTGGCCGGCGCTCGCGGCCATCTTCATCACGGTCACGGTATGGGGCCTACTCGCCGGCTATCCCTGGGACGATGACTCCGTGCGGCGGTACTTCAATGCCCGGCACGCTCTCGGTGACCCGGTTCAGTTCGTGAGTGTGTGGAACCGGCCGCTGGCGGTTCTCTATCTCGTCCTACCGGCTCAAGCAGGGCGTTTGGGTATCATTCTCGCCATGGCCCTGCTCACAACGGCCACCTCCGGCGTGCT
>CAZZIF010000028.1:8857-24612 GCA_964654025.1 uncultured bacterium | reverse complement strand
GGTTCTTCGAGGTGTAGAACACCACGCCCGAGACGCTGTTGGGACGGCCCGTCGGCGCGGCCACCGTGTCCCGCCAGGTGATCGAACCGCCGGCCCCCCCGCCCAATCCGGTGTCGGGTGAGTAGAAGAGCGCGGGGAAGAGGCTGTAGATGACCTCGATCCCGCGTCCTCCGTCCGTGGGGGCGTCGGTCTGGGTGCCAGTCTGGGCCCCGGTCTGGGCCCTTAGGGTGGTATCGCGCCCATCCTCCTGGGCTGCGCCGGCCTGGGCCTCCACCGTGGTGTGGCGGCCAGCCTCCCGCTCGGTCGGTCGCGGCGGGAGTTGTGCGTGAGTCTCGCAGACCAGGCCCGCGCACAGGAACAGGAGAGCGGTCGCGCAACGAGATCTCCGGAGGATCCGCAGCCCTCGAGCGATCTTCGGGTGAGATGTCGTCATGATTGCTGTCACTGTTCCCATCGAGGTGCCCTGTGGCCTCCGTATCATTGACCGTCCGCGAACTATCCGGTTCGTACGCGACCGAGGCGGTGAAGTTCCTCGATCGCCGTCAGCATGTCCGACGGCGTCGCGAGCAGAATCTCGGGCGACCCGTGCGAGCGGTTCCAACGCGCGAGGGTCTTGCCGGCATTCTTCCACTCGGCGGCCTCGTCCCAGCGGGCCACCGCGAAACCGTGATAGGTGAGGAGGTCGCGTCGCCCCCGCTCGATCCGCGCGCGGGAGATGCCCTGGGCCAGCACCCGGTGGAAGAACACCGTGGCCAGGGCTTCGCGTCCCTCCAGAAGAGGATTGAAGGGGAGGATCTCGGCGGGGCGGAAGATGACGCGCAGACGATCATCCAGAGGTTGGGCCGCGATCAAATCGGGTTCCCCGGGGACAGGCCGGGCGAGCGCCCCCTCGTATCGCGCGGGCAGCGCCTCGGGCTCGGCCGAGGCTAGACCGATCCGCACGCGCGCCGGCTGGCCGCCATCGGTGGGGTTGTCGGGGCGGATCCCGGCCACCGGTAGCCCGGTCTCATCCGCGCCGGGGATGAGTCGCTCGACCTGTCCCTGGCCTACCAGACGCCGGAGTCCACCGGCGAGTGGATCACTGCCCGACAGGTGGGCGCCCGACCAGCCGAAACGTACCTCACGCCGGCGGCGGGCCTCACGCACGGCCGCCCCCAGGACCTCGTCGGGGTGCCCATCCCGTTGCGTGCTCAGCAGAATCGCCAGGTACACGCGGCTGGCCGGCAGCACGAGGGGGATCTCGATCGTGGCCGTGGCCCTTCGCCGGGGGACGTCACCTTCGAAGGCGGTCTCCAGGAGAAGGTCCGCCTTCAGACGACGGACACCCCGTTCCTGCGGCAGGCGGAACGGAAGGGGCCAAGGCTGCCGCCCCGGCTGCTCGGTCCGCCGAACCGCGCCCAGGCCGGTCGCGGCCAGTGCTTGGTCCAGCCACGGAGCAAAGCGCTCCGCTTCGGCCGGATCCCAGTCCGCCGGCTGGCCGGCCGCCGACCAGGCGCCGCTGAACTCGATGCGCTCATCACCGCCGATGACGCTGAGGCGCGCACGGCCGGCGAAGTCGGGGGGAGGGAACAGCAGTGCGACCTGGTACCGGCGCCTCCGCCGCCGCTCCACCAGATACGTGGGTGCGATGCGCCAGTTGCCCAGGGCGGGCGAGCGCGCGGGCGGGCGCTCGCCCGCGCCGGGCGGCGACGCCTGCGAAGGGGTCGGGGTCACCCGGACGGGACGCCGGAAGGGAATGCGCATGATCCTACTCCCCCGGCCCGGCAGGGGCGGCGCGCGTTTCGGCGACCAGATCCAGGAGCCGTTGCCAGAATGCCAAAGCGTTGTCGCAGGCGAGCGCGCTCATGTGAGCGCAGGCTTCGAAACCCCAGATCGCGACCCGATCGGGACGGTGGGCGAGCAGCCGCCGGGCCCCGTCGATCGCCTCGTCCTGAGCGTCCGCCGGGATGCGGAACGCCTGGATCCACATCATCGAATCGATCCCGGCCGCGCCGGCGGCCGTCTGCGCGGCGGTGGTATTGAGGTCGATGAAACGATCGCGTTCGTCGGGATCGGTCGAGCCGAAGGCGTGCCAGTAGGGGTCGGTACCGAAAACCGTGGCGCCGGGCAGGCGCGCCAGCTCGCTCCAGTCCAGCATCGGCTGATCCAGCTTGCCTTGCGGCAACACACAGATGCTCGAATGCATGGCCCGCTCGGAGGCCAGCGCGCACAGCTCTTCGAGCAGACGGCTCACCGATTCGGCTCGGAATCGCTGAAAGAGCACAAGGGGCACATCGGGCAGACCCGCCACCCGGGGACCGTCACCGCCGGCGAGTTCGGCGACCCGGTTCGGGTTCGCTTCGCGCCAGCGATCGAACGCCGCCAGACAGTGCCGGCACGTGCACACGTCTCCTTCGGGGTTCCGGGGGCCGGAGGGCACCCAGTGGGGCTCGTCCCAGAAGACGCATTCGGCGCCCGTGCGAGCGGCGGCGTCCAGCCATTCGGTCAGCCGGTCCCTCAGGCGCGGGTGGTTGAGACAGGCGCCGCCCAGGAAGCGGCCGGAAGGGCCGCGTTGCTGCAGATCCGGGTCCTCGACGATCCAGCGCGAAAAGGCCTCGCCCCCGAAGATGCCGGCCACGCCCCAGGGATCGATCTGCACCGCCAGGCCTTCGTCCTGGGTGGCCTGGACGATTTCCCCCAGGGTTGCGGACGAGTAGAACAGATCGTTCTCCGAGAAGGTGTGAACGATTTCAGCGAAGCCGGCGCCGGCGAGTCGCCTCATGTCTCGCTGCACGTGACGTAGGATCCGGTTGCCGAAGTAGCTCGTCACCCAGTGCATGGCGATCCCTCCCCGAGGTTCCGGCTCAGGTGGCCGTCCCGCGGGCCCGGGCGGGCGGAATGAAAAGGGCGTTGTCGTGATGATCCATGCGCCGTCCCTCGCCGAGCACCGTCCATTGGCGGCTCTGGGTGAAGCCGCATCGTTCGTACAGGTTCCCGATCACGAAGGGCGCGTCCAGGGACCCCGACGCGGTGATGAAGCTCGCCGTCTGGCTGAGCCGCCGGATCAGCTCCAGGATCAATAGCCGGCCGAGTCCCCGCCCGCGGTAGCGCGGCTGCACCTCGACCCAGTCGATGAATCCCTCGCCCATGTCCTCGCACAGGCCCCCCAGAGCGATTCCCACGATCTTGCGCGAGCGGGTCTGGCGCAGGAAGAACCAGCAATCCGCACGGTGGTAGGGTTGCGCGGCCATGTGACGCAGGCGCTCGGGCGAGGTGAGGTCCCGCAGGCTCGGATAGGCTTCATTCAGGAGACGGGCAGCGTCCTGTGCATCGGTCTGGACATCGAGCGGCGCGAACTCGTAGCCGCTTGGTGGGTCCACCGCGGGCACGTCGGCCGTGGGTAGGTAGGCCCGGTAATAGCGTCCCAGGATCGGCAAGCCGAGCACCTGGCTCCAGCTGCGGGTGCCGGTCTCCATGACGGCTACGAAGGCGACCTGCCGCAGTCGGTGGCGGGCCTGCACGATGAGGTTGCGAAGCGTCTCACCGCGGCCCGGCAGCGCCCAGGCGAATTCGATCGAATCCTGGGTATAGGCCACCGCGGCACTCAGACGGGTGCCGTCGGTCGAGGCCAGGTAGCGACAACCGGCCAGTACATCGCGAACCTTGCAAAAGGGCGTGTAGAGCACGGCGTGCGGCCGATCACGATACAGCGTCTTGATCAAATCGATGCTCGTGGAACGCCCCTCCGACTGCGGTGTCGTCGTGACGGCGGCCGCGACCTGTGCGTCCGCCGGTGGTGCCTGTGAGACGGGTCCGGCCACGCGCTGCAGAATAGAGAGATGGTCTCCGTGGGTCAAGTCGGCGACGGCGGGGGAGGTTCACCCGACTCTCGCACCTGCACCTCGGCCAGCGGCTGACCGTCGTGATCGCACAACCTTACCCGATCGCCGGGCACGACCCGGTGTCCACGCCGGGTCTCGATCCGGCCGTTGACCTCGACCTGTGCGTTCTGGATCAGAAACTTCGCTTCCCCCCCGGTGGCGACCAGCGCTGCGAACTTGAGCAGCCCGTCGAGACGGATGTGGGGAGTGTGGATGTCGACGTCGATCTGTTCCATGGGGCCAGTCTTGCCCGAGACGGCTACGGCGGCAAGGGAGAAGCGCACGGCCGGGCCCGGGTGCGGATGGCCGGGGACCGGAAGCGGATGGTCGGCAAGGAGAAGCGCGCGCGGTTTACGATTCGGCCGAAGGGTGATAGCCTCTGGGCTGGTGCACAACTGTGGTTGGATCACCGGTCCGTCGGGTGGACCGCCGATTCGTTGGCTGGGTCACCGGTCTGTCGGGTGGACGGCCGATTCGTTGGCTGGGCCACCAGTCCGCCGGCTGGACAACCGATTCGGTCATCGTCTGGACGCTTCGGCGAAGCCGGGGCCCGGTTCCCGGAGGGAGATGATTCCGTGGCTGATTTGCTGCCATCCCGTGAAAACGGCCATCTGGCCGTGGCCGCCATCCGCATATTGCGGCATCGCGAGGGGCGTCCCCCGACGCCGCAGGAGGTCGCCGCCCTGCTCGGATGGACCGAGGAGGAAACGCGCGTCGTGCTGCGCGGGCTTTCGAGCGCCGGCATTCTCTCGGTCCATGAGACTCCCTTCGAAATCCGGTTCGAGATCACCGCCCACGAGAAGGTCGATGCGCTACCGGCCGAGGCCAGCAAGGAGGCGCTGGAGTCGGAGGTCGAGAGCTTCCGCCAACGTGCGCTGACCAAGCAGGAGCAGCTGGAACGAATGCTCCTGGGAGGTGAGATGGACAAGAAGAAGAAGGAGAAGCTCGACAACCTGGAGAAGGAGTTCGCCGACTTCAAGAAGAAGAAGCCCGGCCCACCGATCTGATCCCTCGATGTGATCCATCCATCCGATCCACCGATCTGATGCATCCATCTGATAGCTGCACGAGCGCCTCGACAACGCGCCGAGGCCTTCCATG
Source organism: uncultured bacterium (assembly GCA_964654025.1). Taxonomy (GTDB): domain Bacteria; phylum Eisenbacteria; class RBG-16-71-46; order CAIMUX01; family WJJG01; genus CAYQJL01. The sequence goes on along the minus strand of CAZZIF010000028.1, from coordinate 19,651 downwards.
TAGCCGCACTTGCACCTAAGTTGCTCTGTCTTGGTGCGCAAGGCCCTCTCCGCCACTTAACTGCTTCTAATCGAGTCCTTTGCCCCCACAAACTGGCTTCTCAGTTGTGCGTACGGGTGTCCGTTTCTGCTATAATCGGTAGGGTCAATGAGGGATTCCCGGCGGTCCGCCCGGCCCTGGCGCGAACCGCCGTTTGGGATGCTGTCGGGTCCATCTACTCCCTTGTCAGCAGAAGGAGGCAACATGAACCGCTGGAGGCGCCTTTGTAAGGGCCTCGCCGCGCTGCTTGCGATTGGCGCGCTGGTGACGCTCGGTGCACAGGCTTCGGTACCCCGGGTGATCCTGGCCGAGTCATTCACGGCCACGTGGTGAGGCTACTGCCCGAATGCGGCCTGCGGGCTTCGCATGGTGCTCGAGGAGTTTCCTCAGCAATTGGTAGTTTGCTCACATCACGTTTCGGATTCGTACTCGACCACATTCGGTAATCAAAGGGACGCGCTTTACAACGTGAGCGGTATTCCGCACGTTCAGTTCGACGGCCTCCAGAGCGCCGTTGGCGCGGGAAGCTGCAGCGGCGCCGCGAACACGTACCGCAACATCATCAACAGCCGACTCGCCCAGTCGCCGGAGTCGCCGGTGCAGATCGAGGGCGTCTATCTATATGATGATGTGACCATTACCGCCCAGGTCGAACTCACGCTCGTCGATCCGGTCATGCTGACCAACCCGAAGGTTTTCGTGGTGGTGCAGGAAGACGAGGTCGGCACGATGAACTATGAGTGGGTGACGCGCGATGCCTTCGAGACCACCTGCACGCTCGACGGGCAGGGCGACGTGCAGCTTCTCGAGCACACCTTCAACAATGGTGGGTGGGATGTCGAGAACTTGAGCGTCGTGGTCTTCGTGCAGAAGATGACCTATCCCTACGAGATGTATCAGGCGGCCAAGCTGCCGCTCGTCTCCGACTTCGACATCGCCTTCGCGCCGGAAGTGACCTCGGTGCCCGAGGGCAACGGCCTGGCCGAGCTATCCGGTACGGTGACGAACATCAGCGAGATGAATGACACGCTGACGTTGAGCCTGGACAACACCTTCGGCTGGCCGACCGAGTTCAAGCTCGATGGGGAAGCCAGCTTCCACACCACCCCGTCGGTCGTCGAGCTGGGGCCGGGTGAGAGCACCAACTTCGCCATGCAGGTGACCACCGACGGCAGCATGCGCATCGGTGAAGGTTTCCTGGAGTGTCACTCCAGCGTGACCGATCGCACCGGCGCTGCGCGCGCCCGCGTGTTCAACGGCAGTCCCGCCGTGTTGATCGTCGATGACGACACGAATCGCGCCGACGAGATGATCATCCTGAACAATCTCAACGGGGACTACCTCTACGATCACTACGATGTCTTCAACGATCACGGTGCCTCGGCGCCGGCGTTCGAGGACCTCAACGGGTACGATATCGTCATCTGGCACCAGGGCTGGAACATGGGGGATCGGATCCAGGATGCTGAAGAGTCTGCTCTGATGGCTTTCCTCGATACCGGCAAGGGGCTGATCCTCTCGAGCCAGGACTACCTCTTCTACGCCGAGCAGAACACGTTCACCCAGAACTATCTGGGGCTCGCCAGCTGGACGAACGACGTGGATGCGGTAGAGGCCAATGGTGTGGGCGGCGATCCCATTACCGACGGCATGGGTTTCACGATCAACTACCCGCAGCAACAGCTGAACCGGGCGGATCACATGGAGCCCGTCGCTTCGGCCGGGACGATTTTTACCAACGAGATCGGCAACAACATCGCCGTGCGGAACATGGCCCGCGGCGGCCGGACGGTGACCTTCGCCATGGCCCTCAACGGCCTGGTCAACGGCGCCGAGCCCACGACGATCAGGACCTTGCTCGGTCGTTCGATCGACTGGCTCATGGAAGGCCAGAGCCAGGGAATCGAGGACATCATCCAGATCGGCGGGTCCTCGCTCGCGAGCATCGAGCCGAACCCGTTCCATGTGGGTCGCAATGCTGCCAGCATCCAGCTTCACCTGTCGGATGCGGCGGCGACCGGTGGGGTCACGCTTCAGCTGCTCGATGTGAGTGGCCGCTTGGTGCGCGACATGAGCCACCGTTCGTTCGTGAGCGGTATGCAGAGCCTGTCCTGGGACGGCCGGGATCAGGCCGGCCATCCGGTGGATGCGGGCGTCTACTACATGCGCCTCGCCACGGTGGAGGGCACTCGGAGTTCGCGCGTCGTCGTGATGCGCTAGTGGTCCTGTAATTGCAAACGGGTGGCACCGGCAGCAGGAGCTGCCGGGCCGCCCGTTGCTTGTACCCATTGTTTGTACCGTTTGCTTTGGTTCGAGAATGTTCAATGGTCGCAGGGTGTACGAGGAGGTTTTGCTTTCATGAACACTGCCAAGGTTCTGGGATGGACCGCCAGCGTGGCGATCGTCGTTCTGTTCGCGGCGACGCTCACTCCTTGCGAGGCTGAGGAAGAAGCCCGGGCCTCGTTCTACTTCGACGAGGGGTGGGAACATCTGCAGCAGGGCCGGCTCGACCAGGCGCTTGATGCGCTCGGACAAGCCGCCAAGCTCGATCCCTCCAACCAAGCGTATGTTACCGAAGCCGCGCTGCTACGGCGCGTGATGAAGCTCCGCGAGGACCTGGCGAAGGAAACCGACGAAGGGCGCTGGATGGCCCGGGCCCGCGCGCTGCGCGCCTACTACTACGACAAGGGTCTTCCGGCCGAAGCGCTGGCCCTGGACCGCCAGGTCCACGAGAAGAGTGGCAACCCCATGAGTACGCTCTTGCTGGCCGAGAGCATGCTGGAGAACGGACGCAACGCCGAGGCCGTCACGTTGCTCGAGGCCCTTCCCGCCAAGGAACGCGCGACCGCCGGGAATCTGATGATGGCGTTGGCGCAGCTCCGCCAGGGCCAGGATCCGGGGAAGGACCTGCAAGCGGCGGTCACGCAGGTGTCGGCCGATGCGCCGGCGGCTCAGAAGTTTCTTCTGGCGCGGCTCCAGGCGCGGATGGGCCGGGACGGTCAAGCGCTGGCCGCGCTGCGTGGCGCGTTCGAATCGACGCCCGGCAGCATGCACGAGAGTCTCCGCCGTCACGTGACCCGGTGCGGCGACTTCGCCGATCTGGCTTCCCAGGGCGACTTCGAACGCGTCTTGACGACCGAGTCGAAGATTCCCGAGTCCTCCTGCAGCTCCGGCTCGAGCTGTGGAGCCTGTCCCAGCCGCACCTCTTGCAGCAGCGGGAAGTAGCGAACAGGGACGCGGATAACAGGGAAGCGCACAACAGGGACACGCACAACAGGGACGCGCGCAACAGGGAGTGCTCAGACGGTGGTGCGGTATCTTTCGCAAGCGGGATTCCTGGGGCTGACACTGGCGGCGGTGTTTTGGGTGGGCGCCAATGCCGAGTTGTGGTGTCCCTTCGGCGGCGCCGAGGCGCTCTACACCTACGCCACCGAGGGCAACCTGCCCTGTTCGTTGGGGGTGAGCAACCTCTACATCTTCGCGGCGGTGCTGGGCATGACGCTCATGGCCCGCCGCGTCTTCTGTAGCCACGCTTGTCCCCTGGGCACGGTGTACGAGTGGACCTTCCGCGCGGGCCGCCGTCTGAAGCTTCCATCGGTTCCGATCCCCGAGCGGGTGGACCGGATTCTCTCCCTGGCCAAGTACGTCTTGCTCGTCGTGATCCTGATTTTGACCTACCGGGCGGCCGAACTCATCTTCCGCGGGTTCGATCCCTGTTACGCGCTGCTCAGCCGCCACGGCGAGGATATCACCTTCTGGGCCTATGTCGTGGCCGGGGCGACGCTGGTGGGCGCACTTTTCATGCGCGTGCCCTTCTGCCGCTGGCTGTGTCCGCTCGCGGCGCTGTTGCAGCCGTTCTCCCGGTTCGGGTGGACACGTGTGCGCCGCGATGAAGGCACCTGCATCGACTGCGGGAAGTGCACACGGGCCTGCATGATGGGCATCCGGGTGCATGATCGCGCCGCCGTCACCGACGCTCGCTGCACCTCCTGCGGCGAGTGTGTGGGGAGCTGCCCGGTGAGCGGAGGCGATACGCTCAAGCTGACCGCGGCGGGATCGAAACGCCGCTGGCCGCGCGCCGCGGCGGCCGCCGTGGCACTGGTGTGGATCGGCCTCGCGGTGGCCGGCGCGAAGCTGGCGCCGGCGCCCTCGTTCACCTACGAACGCGCCGAAGCGTCCGCGGCCGACCCGGTGACGGTAGAGTATGCTCTCGAGGAACTCACCTGCCGCGGGCGAGCCACCTTGCTGGTCTTCTTCCTCGATCGAGACGACGAGTACGAGCTGCCCGGCTACCTTCGGCTCGAGGCGTGGCCCGGCCCGGCCACCGCCAGAATCCGCGTGACCTGTGACCGCGCCGCCCTCACCGACGACCCGGCCGGCGCCATCGAACTCGCCATCACCGAGCCCTACTTCAATCTGGCGGATAACCGGTGGTATACTTCCCCCTTCGTGATTGTGAGGGGCCGGGAGACCGGCGACCGGTGACCGGTACCGTGCCCATGGTCGGCGACGGCGCGAGGCTGGAGTTACACCGATGCAGCAGCTCTCCTGGAGCATCAGCATTTCGACGTCATGCTGCTCGACCTGGCCCTGCCCGCTAGCGCCGGCATGGATACCATTGGCCGCGCCCGTGTCCTGGTTCCCGGCACGCCCATCCTGGCTCTGTCTCCAGCAGACGATGAGCCCCTCCGCAGGAACGTTCTGCGACGAGGCATGGAAAGCTACTTCGTGAAGGGCGATGCGAGCGCTATAACGGTTATCAAGGCCATTCAGAGTGCGGCGAAGCGGACCAGGCCGCCAGGTGCGAGAGGTTGACCCTGCCGATGGATCTGCGTGGGTTACGCGCCGGCGCCCTTCAGCCACAACAGAAACAGGCCAAGGATCAGGGCCGCCGGCACAACGACGGCCCAGTCATTGACCTTCAACAGCTGGGGGATCGTCATGGCGCCGAAATCCCCCTTGGACAACACCCCCGGCGCGAGCTTCGGATAGAGGGCTGCGAAGATGCCGCTGCCGATGACAATGCCGACCAATCCCGCCACCGCCGCGTCGAGGTAGCCGTTGCCCACGGCGCCCGCGATCGTCCCGGGGCAGTACCCCAACAGGGCGAAGCCGGCGCCGAAGAGCAACCCACCCACTATGTTCATGCTCAGAGATCCCGGCTTGGGGGAGAGTGCAATCCACCCGGCGGCCTTCATCGCATGGATGCCGATCATACCAATCAGCACCGCGGTGAGCATGATCCTCAACACTGTGAAATCGCGCAGCAGAAGCTGGCCGACAATCACATCGTACTTCGTGGCGCCGCCTTTCTGCAGAAGAAAGCCGAAGACGATGCCGATCAGCAATCCCCACAGCAGATGAGCCCGACCCGGGGATCGTTTGCTTGCAGACTGTTTCTTGGACTGCATGGCCTTCACTCCCCGCCAATGACGTTGAAGATGATCCGCGCCATCAAGATGCCCCCGGCAAAGAAGCAAACGACCGCTAGCCAGCTCGACACTGCCAGTTGCAGGGTGCCGCTGATGCCATGGCCGCTGGTGCAGCCCCCGGCCCAGCGCGCGCCGAAGCCCAGACAGAGGCCGCCCAACAGCGCAAACAGGAGACGCAAGAGCACGTCTGAGCCGAAGGTGGCGGCCCACAGGCCGGGAACCCATTGCCAGTGGAAGTCTCCGGACAACCATGCGGACAGCAGCGACCCCAGGACGATCCCGGTGACCAGCATTCCTTGCCAGCCCCACTCGAGCGTGATCTTCTGGTAGTAGGGCCTGCGCGCGACGGCCGGTCCACGGACAAGCCGCTCGAGCAACCCGCTGCCGCGCGCAAAGGTCGTCGAACAGGCAATGGGTTTCTTGGAGACAAGGAAACTGAACCAGCTCAACACACCGATGCCGGCCCCCACGACATAGGGTGACCAGCGAACCTCGGTCAGCATCTCCATCGGACGAGTCCTCCGTCAATCAAAGGTGTGCCAATGCCTTTCGGTGTCAAACAGCCCGGAGAAGAACCTGGATCCATGCGGGTTCACACACGCCCGGCACTTCTTCGCATATCCGGCCGCGCTGTATCCGGTCATACCGCCGGCAACGTTGCGCACCTTCTGGAAGCCATGCTGGAGCAGAAGGCTGGCGGCCAGGCTGGATCGATTCCCCGAGCTGCAGATCACTGCCGTGGGCTTCTCCCGGTCCAGTTCTCCCGAGCGCGTGCGTAGATCCGCCACCGGGACATTGACCGCCCCTTCGATGTGGCTGTCAGCGAACTCCAGCGGGGCGCGAACATCAAGAAGCAGGAAGTCCGCGGATCCTGTCACCATGTCATGCAGCTCCTCGGTCGACACCTGTTCGACCGAACGCGACGGCAAACCGGCGACCACCCAGCCGGGAAGACCGCCGTCCAGATAGCCGGCGATCGTGTCGACTCCCACGCGGCGGGCCCAATCATTCGCCTCCAGCGCCTCTCGGTAGCTGTCGGCCACCAGCAGAATCTGCTTGTCGACCGGCAGCACCCAGCCGGCAAAGGTCGGGAAATTGCCGTTCAGATCGAGATGCCACGAGCCCGGAATGTGCCGGCCGCCGAAGCTGAGATAGCTGCGCGTATCCAGCACCAACACACCCGGGTCACCCATGCGCTCCTTGAACTCCTCGTCAGCAAGCTCCTGCATCGAGGGCAGGTCTTCGACCCGCGCGGGGCCCCGGCGGTTGACATCACTACAGCGGCTGAAGTGATCCGGTGCCGGAGGCATCCCTTCCGTGAGGGACGTGATGAAGCGGGCCTTGTCGCGAATCTGCAGTGCCGAATTGAAGTGTCGTTCGTATCCGATGGTGGTGCGCCATTTGGCCCCGACGGCACGTCCGCATAGCGAGCCGGCGCCATGGGCCGGATATACCTCGCAATAGTCCGGCAGCTTCAGCAGTTTGTCGTGCAGGCTGTGATACAGCCGGCCGGCCAGTTCCTCCGCCAGATCGGGAAACAGGTCGGGCCGGCCGACATCCCCCACGAACAATGTATCGCCGACGAACACGCCGACCGGTCCCTCTGAGCGCGAGGTGTCGTTCACCACATAGCAGAGGTGCTCGGGCGTGTGCCCCGGTGTCTCGAGAACCTGCAGGCGCATGTCTTCGAGTTCCACCACGTCGCCTTCCGACAGCGCAATGTGATCAAACGTGCAGTTCGCGGATTTCGCAACATAGATCTTCGCCCCGGTCTTCGCGGCCAGATCCATATGCCCGGAAATGAAGTCGGCGTGCAGATGAGTCTGCAGAATGTGCGTGATGTTGACTCCTTGTGCACGCGCCTCATGGATGTAGATCTCTACATCCCGCTGAGGATCAATGACCGCACAGCTGCTCTTGCCCGCCAGCATGTACGAGCTGTGCGCGATCTTCTCGACGAAAAAGTGCTTCAGCAGCATCTGTGTTCCCCTTCCCCAAAAAGCTGAACCGCAAATCTCACAGGTAGAAGAAATAGAAGACGGTGATCACCACCCCCAGGAAGACCAGCGTCAACCCGCTTCCGGCCTTCAGATAATCGACATTCCGATACCCTCCCGCTGACATGAGCAGCACATTGACCTGGTGAGTCGGCAAGACGAATGAGTTCGCTGCGCACACGGCCGCCATCAATGCCAGGGAACGCGGATCGAGACCGCCAATCTTGGCCATGCTCACAACCAGTGGAGCCAGCACGACAATGGCGCCGACATTGGAGATGAACAGGGAGAACAGCGTGGACAGAACGGCGACGGCCGCTACGATGAAGATGGGATGGGCCCCCTGAACCAGGGACATCACAGCCTCGGCCAGATAGGCGGCCGTTCCGGTCTTCTGCATGGCCAATCCCAAGGGGATCAGACCGGCCAGCACGAAGACGACCTTCCAATCAATGGCCTCATACGCATCTTGAATGCTCAGCACCCGCGCCAGCACCATGGCCATGGCGCCGGTCAACATCGCAGTCGATATCGGAGCCCCCGCGAAGGCCAGCGCAATCGCAAGAGCAAAGCACAGTGCGGCGATCACCGCCTTTGACCGGTGCCGCTCCTTCATGGCGAAGGGCGTGGCGACCACGAAGTCCGCGCTCTCCTTGAGGTCGCGGACCTTCTCCCACAACCCGAAGACGATGAAGGTGTCGCCTGAGATCACTTCATGATCGGAGAAGTCGCCGCGGATCTCCTCTCCCCGGCTGAACACCATGATCGGTTCCAGGCCATACCGCTTTCGCAGGGAAAACGCCCGGATCGATTGGCCCACCATGGCGGAGCGCGGCGGGATGATGACCTCCGCGAACCCCGCCAGGGCGGGATCGCCGAGGGCGGCGAATCCGGCGGCGCCGGGCTCGCGCAGCAGACCGTAGGTGGCGGCGAATCGCCGGGCATTGTCTTCATTTCCCAACAGGGCCAGGGCTTGACCGGCGTGAAAGCGGGTTTCGCGCCACGGGGCATATTCGACATGCTTCTCGGTCGATAAGCCCAGGACATTGAGCTGGAACGTGGCCCACACTCCCGCTTCCTCCGGCGTCTTGCCCTCCAGCGGGCTGCCCGGCGGAATCGCGTAGTGCTGGATGTGATGCGGCAGGCGCAGGGCATCGATCAGCCGTTCCTGGTCCGAAAGACCCCTGCCCGGCGCCGGCGTGCTGGGGAGAACGAACCGGCCGAACAGAAGAAAATAGCCGATCCCCGCGGCCAGCAGCAGCAGGCCCACCGGTGTCACGCTCAGCAGGCCGTAGGAGGCCAGGTCCGCGCCGCGCAGCAGGTCGTTGATCAGGATCAACGGCCCCGAGCCCACCATGGTCAGTGTGCCGCCCAGGATGGCCGCAAACCCGATCGGCATGATCAAAGAAGATGCCGGAATCTTCTCGCGGCGCGAGATGTCGAGAACGCCCGGCAGGAAGAGGGCGATCGCCCCGATGTTCTGAATGAGCCCGGATGCGAGGCCGACCGGAATGGAAACCAGCCCGACGATTCTCGATTTGTGGGCTCCCGCCAGACTGACGATCGCGCGTGAGAATCGATCCATGAGCCCCGTCCGCGCCACACCGTGCCCCATGATCATGACCGACAGCATGGCGATCACCGCATGGCTCGAGAAACCGGACAGGGCTTCGCTGGGCTCCAGCACACCCGACCACGCCAGGACCAGCATGCAAAGGATGGCAATCACATCAATGCGCAGCACGTCCAGAATCAGCATGATCACGGTGACGGCCAGTATGATCAGGACGATCAGGATGGATGGATCCATGAGCGCAACGGTCTCCCTGTCGGCCACCGCGGCCGGCGGTCGCCGGCCGCCGGTCAATCCAGCGCGTCGGTGCCAAAGGCGCCGCAATTGGCCAGGTCACTTTCGCCGCATGGCGGCAGTGCGCGGCTGGCGCCGCGCAGCGCTGTACGCAGACCCTCCTCGATGACCGGGTGGTAGAACGGCGCACGCAGCATCTCATGCACGGTGAGGCCCCGTTCCATGGCCAGCGCCAAGAGGTGCGCCAGGTGCTCGCCGGCGGGTGCGCACAATTCGGCGCCGATCAGTCGGCCGTCCGCCTTGTCGGCGTAGACCCGCAGGATGCCTTCATCGCTCTGGGCCATCCGCGCCCGGCCTTGGCGGGCGAAGGAGGCTTCACCCACGGCCGTGGCGGATTCCTCCAGCTCGGCGAAGCGGCGGCCGACGGTGGCAACATTCGGTTCGATGAAGACAATGCCCAGCGGGGTGCGGCGGGAAAAGCGGCGGACGGTCGGGCTGACCGCGTTCAGCCCGGCGATGTGTCCTTCGTCGGCCGCCTCGTGCAGGATTGCCGAGCGGCCGTTGGCGTCGCCTGCCAAGAACAGCGGCAGGTCGCCGACTTGCAGGGTCTGGGGATTGATCTCGGGCAGGCCGTTCTCGTCGAGGGGAACGCCCAGGGTTTCGAGGCCCAGCTCCTGCACATTCGGACGGCGGCCGAGGGCGACGAGCACACCATCGACCTCGGCCCTGGCGCGCCCGGCTGTGACGACCACGCCCGCCGGCGTGGGTGCCAGCTCGGCGGCGGCGCCCAGGTGCAAGCTCATCTCGTGGCCCAAGGTGGCCACCACCGCCTGGTTGACCTTGCCGTCGCTGACGCCGGCCACCGTCTCCAGCCGGTCGAAGGCGGTCACCTCGAGGCCCAGGCGGGCGAGAGCCTGGGCGATCTCCGCGCCCACGGCGCCGATGCCGAGCACGGCCAGGCGTTTCGGCAGATCCTCTTTCTCGAACAGATCGTCGGTCGTATATGCGCGGGCGCCCAGCTCACGCCAGGGGGCCGGCATGATCGGACTCGAACCGGTCGCGAGCACGATGGCGCGGGCTTGGTAGCGTTGGCCAGCGACCTCCACGACGCCGGGGCCGACCAATCTGGCCCGGCCCGGGATGCTCTTTTCGCCAAGGTCGTCGGTGGCCTTCAATGTGCCCGCGACAAAATCGTCGCGCAACGCGCGCACGCGGCGCAGGACCGCCGGAACATCGATCGCCAGCCCTTCGGCGCCGGCAATGCCGAACTCCTCGAAGCTGTGGCGGCGGTGAAAGGCGCGGGCGGCCTCGATCAGGCATTTCGACGGCATGCAACCGACGCGGGCGCAGGTAGTGCCGTAGGGACCGTGGTTGATCAGCAGGAAACTGTCAGTCCGCTTCTTGACCTCGCGCAACGCGGCCAGCCCGGCCGTGCCGGCCCCGATGATGATCACGTCCAGCATGCCATCCTCCCAGATGGATCCAGCGAAAGAACGACGAAGACGATCACTGCGGCGCG
>CAZZIF010000028.1:0-8757 GCA_964654025.1 uncultured bacterium | reverse complement strand
CCATCCTCCCAGATGGATCCAGCGAAAGAACGACGAAGACGATCACTGCGGCGCGCAGGTTGGGTCGGGTCCCAATCGAGTGAGCCTCCTCCTGGCATGATGCCGAATCTGTCCGGAGAGCCGGGGAAGCCGGCATCGAAGAACGGGATCTGGTCAACACGTCACATGTGCCAGTACCGTAACCCGGCAGGGGGGCGTCTGCAAGGTTCTGACAAGCCTTCGGCCATGACGATCGAATCTCAAGGAACTCCTCCTGGTCCTCACCGTTTCATTCTCCGATCCGCGGCGCCCGGTAGGTCCGGCACGGATCGACCGGTTCCACGTACGGGCTCTCCCAGCCGCGTCGGAAATAGGCATCCATCCGGCCGGCCAGCGCCGTGCCCTCGATCAATAATCCCACATTGCGACTGGCGTGGAAGTAGTCGCGCTCCCAGTTGCTGGTGCCCAGCCAGGCGCGCTGGGCGTCGGCCACCATGTACTTGGCATGGATGACGCGGGCATAGGGGATGAAGCCTTCCGGTGCCGGGGGAATGGTGGCCAGCCGGATCTCGATGCCGGGTAGCGCCTGCAGGCTCTGCAGGCCTTCGATCCTCCCCGGGCGCTTGCTCCAGTCGGCCAGCAGCATCTCTACCTTCACGCCGCGCCCTGCCGCGCGCCGCAACGCCGACTCGAGCGCCGCGTAGTAGGCGCCGTCTCGTCCCACCGTCCGATAACTGAGGAGCTGGATGCGGACGGTCGATTCGGCGCCATCGATCAGCGCCACGATCTCCGGCAGGTCCCAGAGGATTCCGGGTGGCAGCCAATCCTGGGGACTCGCCACCAGGGTCAGTTCTGTCGATTGGCCGTCGTAGTGGACATTGGCGATTCCTGCCTCTGCGACCTCTATTGAGGCGTCAGCGAGCTTTGGCCCACTTGACGGATCCGCTGCGCCGGCGTGCTCCGGCCCGCCGAACGGATCCGCCGCGCCAGCGTGGTCCGGCCCGCCGGCAGCCGCCGACTCGCTGGCATCGTCTAACGCGGTCTCCGCCGCGGTCTCGTCAGCACCGGCGCCACCTGCCAGCGCCCAGTCCATTTCGAAGACCCGCGCCAGGGCCGACGCGATCTGCGGATTCTGGACGCGCAGGCCCAACTCCTGGATGTGCTCGAGGGCGCGCCAGTCGAAGTTCTGACTACCGACAAAGACCTCGCGGCTGTCGACCAGGAAGTACTTTGCGTGCAGCACCCCGCCCATGATGCTCCTTGTCGGCAAACGGCGCACCGAGATGCCCGGATGGGCCGCGAGGCGATCCAGCGTTTCGGGGTAGGTGCTGTAGAAGTTCTCCTCGGCAAGGAAACGCACGTCCACCCCGCGGCCGGCGGCCGCTTCGATGGCCTCCACGATGACCTCGAGGCGGCTTCCGGGCCGGTTGCTGGCGTAGAACTCGGCAAAACAAAGGGCTTCCCTGGCGGAGGCCACCATCTCGAGCCAAACCTCATGGGTTTCGGGAAGATCGGCATGGTCGAGCGCGGTGCCGACCGGTACGGTCTCGACGAGTTCGACCGATCCGAGCACGGCCGATTCGAGCCCGGTCGACCCGAGCACGGATTGCTCCGCGTCGCTCGCCGCCGAGGTTGCGATGAGTACGGCGATGAGCACCGGAATGAGCACTGGAATGAGCAATGAGATCACCACCGGGCTGAGCACTGTGATGCGTCCGGGGACCCGCAGCGCGATTCGACGACACCCTTCGACGATCGGAGGGGAATCCATGAAGAACCTCCCGAAAGCGCTCCAAACGCCACAATTTGGCAGCCGCGTCAGGATGTGGTATGCTGACGTGGGTGGATGACAGACCGTCTTCGGCGGCCTCCGGCTTCGCACTCGGCCCGGGAGATCCTGGCTCTCCCGTGTCTGGATGCTGTCATCCGGCGGCAGCCCGTGCTGGAATCTCGAATCCCCCGGAACTCCAGCGAACGGAGGTGTGCGATGCCCCCACGGTACACCATCTTGGCAGTGATTGTCGCGGTTGCGGCGCTCTTCTTGTCCTCGAGCGTCTCCATGGGCTCGGCGTCCCGGGTGATTCTCGCCGAGGACTTCACGGCGGTGTGGTGAGGACCCTGCTCCCATGCCCGGTGCGGGCTGGAAGTCGTTCTCGATGAGTTCCCTGGACAGCTGATCGTCGCCGAACATCACGAATACGATCAATACGCGATCCCCTGGACCGACGAGAGGTCTGATTTCTACTGGGCCGGCAGTATCCCTCACGTCCGCATCGACGGGATCTACCTGAAGGTGGGCGCTTCTTCTTGCTATTCCGCGGCCGCCGAGTACCGGAGTCTGATCGAACAGCGTCTTGCCGAGACCGGCGGGCAGAGCCCGGTGTCGGTGACCGGCGGCTACTGGTTCGACGGGGATTCTCTGCGGGTCTCCGCCTCGTTCCAGTTGCTGGAATCCGGGACGCTGGTGGATCTCCAAACCCACGTCATGATTCTCGAGGATGACATCTACTGCTCCGGTCAGCACTACCATCACGTGACCCGCGCGGCCCGCTCGGCCGATGTGGTTCTGGATGTGGCCGGCCAGTCGGCCTTGGCGCAAGCGGCCTTTGCCATCGATCCCGCCTGGGATCCCGGTTACTTGAGTTGCGCCGTCTGCCTCCAGCGCATGGGGGCGGTCAACGAGGAGAAGGAGATCCACCAGGCCGCCTTGCTCGGCGAAGGTCACGCCGGAGTGCCCGGCCCCGAGGCGCCGATGGCGGGCTTGCGGCTGTCGGCCTGGCCCAATCCGTTCGTGCCGGCCCAGCACGGTGGCGGGCTACGCGTGGAGGTTCGGCTCGCTGCGGATGCCGACGGCTCCGCCTTCTTGCCCAATGGGTTCCCGCGTGCGGGGGGGCTGGAGCTTTGCGACGCCGGCGGGCGACGGGTGGCCCGGACGAGCCCCTTCTCGTCGGACGCGGGCGGCGTGGTCTTGACCGCTACCTGGGACGGGCGCGATCTCATCGGACGGCCCCTGCCGGGCGGTGTCTACTGGCTCAGGCTGTCGCCCTCGGCGGCCGGATCGGGCACTGCTGCCGGGCAACTCGAGGCCGCGCCGGCGGAGCGATTCCTCCTGTTGCGGTAACCCAACACCCCCAGCCATCAAATCTGCTGATCAGCATTAGAACGCGGGTGTAGCCCGGCTGCACGGGGCGTGCTATCGTTTCTCCCATCTGTCGATACAGTTGTCTTGGTCTGTATGCCTAGGGTCCGGCCGCTCCATTGCTCATGCGTTCGTATGGCGCAGCTTTGTTTCGCGCGAGAGCCCGTGAAGAATCATGGGCGACCTCGCCAGAAGCGCAGCCGCCGACGAGCGCTGGTGGTCATTTTGGGCGGCCCACTTGGTTGGGGGGCTCACCATGATGTACCGCTGGCACGCCGGGTATGTCGCCTGGCTACTGAACCGGCTCACGGGGATCCTCATCACCTTCTACCTCGTCATGCACATCTGGGTGATCCATCACCTGGCGCATGGTCCCGAGTCCTACACGAAGGTGATGGAGTTCCTTAGCAGCAAGTTCTTCGCCCTGATGGAGATCGGCATCATCGGCGTCGTGATCTACCACCTGATGAACGGGCTTCGCGTCGTTCTGGTCGATTTCACCACGTTCGGCGTGTTTCACCAGAAGAAGATCTTCTGGGTTCTGATGGCGGCCGGCGTCGTCATCTACATCCTCTGCATCTGGGAGCTGGGAGCCTTCTTCCTGGGGCTTTCCCAGTCGGCGGCCCACTGATTCTTACCCGTTGACCACCAACCGACCGCAGGCGCACAGCCTAGGGGAGGAGGCATGAAGGATAGAGGAATTGGATCCGGCGGGGTCATGAGCTGGTTCCTCCAGCGATTCACCGGATTGGTGCTGACGCCGATCCTGCTCATCCACTTGTTCACGATGCACCGCTATCACGAGCACGGCTTGGCATGGCAGGACGTGACCGCTTTGCTGGCGAATCCGTACTGGAAGGTGCTCGAAATCACCTTCTTGGCCCTCGCGCTCTACCACGCGCTCAACGGACTCTACGCACTCTTTCAGGACTACGTGAAGTCCTCGGGGCTGCGGGCAACCTTGTTCAGTCTGGTCCTGCTGGCGGGGCTTGCCCTGTTCGCCTTCGGGCTGGTCACCGTCCTTTCGATCCAAGCTCCCCAGCTGATCGGCGCTGCCGGGCAGCCCGTTCACTGATTCGGCCTAAGGCGTAGGGAAGATAGAGGTGCACATACCATGAAACTCGACGTGACCCATCATCAGCATGATGTTCTGGTGGTCGGAGCCGGCATCGCCGGGCTCTACTGTGGGCTCAAGACGAGCCACGAGTACGATACGGCCATCCTATCGAAGGTCTACCCCACCCGGTCCCATTCAGGCGCCGCCCAGGGTGGGTGCGCCGCCTCCCTCGGCAATGTCATGGAAGACCATTGGGAGTGGCATCTGTACGACACAGTGCGCGGCAGCGACTTCCTGGGCGATCAGGACGCGCAGGAGCTTCTCGTTCGTGAGGCCCCCGGCGTGATGTATGAGATGGAGCACCTGGGCGTGCCCTTCGACCGTACGCCCGAGGGCAAGATCAACCAGCGCGCGTTTGGCGGCCACTTCGGCAACTTCGGCAAATCGCCGATGCAGCGCTCCTGTTTCGCCGCCGATCGCACCGGCCATGTTCAGCTGCACACGCTGTACGAGCAGTGTGTCGCGAATCACGTGCGCTTCTACAACGAGTTCTATGCGCTGTCACTGATCATGAAGGAAGGGCGCTGTTTGGGCCTCGTGGCCTGGGATATGAAAGACGGCGGCCTGCACGTCTTCCACGGCCGGGCGGTGCATCTGGCGACGGGCGGCTATGCGCGCTGCTGGAAGATCAGCTCGAACGCCATGGCCAACACCGGGGACGGACTCTCGCTGGTGATGCGTCAGAACCTACCGCTCGAAGACATGGAGTTCGTCCAGTTCCATCCCACGGGCGTATGGAAGCACGGAATGCTGGTCTCGGAGGCCGCTCGCGGAGAGGGCGGCTATCTGGTCAATGACAAGGGCGAGCGGTTCATGGAGAAGTACGCGAAGGCGAAGATGGAGCTGGCGCCTCGCGATGTGGTCTCTCGGGCCGAACAGACCGAGATCGACGAGGGCCGCGGCATAAATGGCGAAGACTGCGTCTACATCGACCTTCGTCACCTCGGCAAGGAGAAGATCCTGACCCGCCTGCCCCAGGTGCGTGAGCTGGCCTTGAAGTTCCAGGGCCGCGACATGATCAACGAACCGATCTCCATCCAACCGACGGCCCACTACTCGATGGGCGGGATCCCCTGCAATCTGGACACCCAGGTATGGGCCGATGAGGGGACGACGGTTGTGGAGGGCCTCTATGCTGCGGGCGAGTGCGCCTGCGTGTCCGTGCACGGCGCCAACCGCCTGGGCACGAACTCCACGCTCGAGTGCGCGGTCTACGGACGGCGCAGCGGCCTGAAGATCCTCGAGTACCTGCGGGGCGAGTCAGGCTTCGTGGACATGCCCGAAGATGCCGCCGACGCGGCTCGCGAGGAGGTCGAACACCTGCTCTCGACGGCCGGCAGCAAGGGGGGCGTGCGGCCTCACCTGTTGCGGCATCGCCTGCAGAACACGATGCAGGAGAACGTGGGCGTCTTCCGCACCGAGGAGAAGCTGAAGAAGCAGGTGGAGATCTGCCACGAACTGCGCAACGAATACAAGAAGGTTTCGATCGACGACGGCGGGGTGTACTGCAATACGGATCTGATCGAGGCTATCGAGCTGGGGCACATGCTCGACTATTCCTACATGATCGCTCACTGCGCGTTGGAGCGGACCGAGTGCCGCGGCGCCCACTGGCGCACCGACCACACCGGCCGTGACGATAAGAACTGGCACAAGCACACCTTCGCCTGGCTGGAAGGGGAGACTATCCGCCTGGCCTACAAGCCGGTCGTGATCACCCGGTTCCAGCCCGAGGAGCGCAAATACTAGACGAGGAGAGGAACATGGAGAGGACACTACGGGTCTTCCGGTACAACCCCACGGTGGACGCGAAGCCGCACTACGATACCTTCACGATCGAAGTGCAGGATTCGTGGACGGTTCTCGATGCACTCAACGAGATCAAGTGGAAGCACGATGGCACGTTGGGGTACCGCCGCTCCTGCCGTCACGGGATTTGCGGTTCCTGCGCGGTGATGATCAACGGTATGAACCATCTGGCGTGTGAGAGTCAGCTGGCGATGTTCAAAGGCGTCATCCAGGTGGATCCATTGAAGGAGTTCCCCGTCCAACGCGATCTGATCGTTGAGCAGGACGACTTCTTCGAGAAGAACCGCATGGTCAAGTCCTGGCTGATCACCGATGGTCCGCCCCCGACCGACAAGGAGCGCTACCAGAGCCCCGAAGATCGCAAGATTCTGGACGGTACCTGGGAGTGCATCCTGTGCGGCGCCTGCACATCGAGCTGTCCGGCCTACTGGGACAACGAGGGCTTCCTGGGGCCCGCGGCGTTGCTCAAGGCCTGGCGCTATGTAGGCGACACGCGGGATCAGGGTCTGGCCGACCGCCTGGAGATGCTCGACAGCAAGCTCGGGGTGTGGCGGTGTCACACGATCTTCAACTGCGTCGAAGCGTGTCCCAAATCGCTGAACCCGACCAACGCCATCGTGGAGCTGCGGCGGCGCCTGCTACGGGAGAAGCTCTAGCCACCACCGGCCGCCGGGCGGCCGCTCAGAATCGTCCTGAGACGTTCCTGGGTCTGCATTGGTGGTTTACTGAGCACTTTTTTGCAACGCATTGCATGAGGTAGACTTGCCGGGGCGACGGGGTGCGAGACCTCGTCGCCCCGGATCCTTCCCCCCGGCCTCCCCGGCCAGACTGGATCGGCAGCTGACGCACGGGCGAGATCGGGTTCTTCTATCCAAGAAAGCATCCAGTTAGCTCCTCCAGTGGTCGATTTCTTAACCAGTCTGGCTGCATGTCTGGCCGAGAAGCACCAGCGCGGTGTGCGGTCGGGGATACCACTTCCCCGATTCTCCGAATCGCGACCGGTGCCAGCCGCATGCCGTTGCCCAGCCCCGTCACGAAGAACACGAGTCTCGAGCTGCCGAGCACAAGGCAACCAGGATCAGGAAGGGGGCGGGAATCGAAGGCAGGCGATCGCGGGAAGCCAAGAGGCCAAAGAGGTGCGCTGCCGATGCAGGGTGTCCTGGCTCCCGCGTGCGGACGAACAGGTCGACGAAGAGACGGACGACACCCTGGACCTGACTCGTCTACGGCGGGGGCATGCACAATCGATTTGGAGGGCATGGGTTATGAAGCGCAGGGTCATCCTGTTCGGACTTCTGAACCTGATACTGGCGAGCGTGGCCGGCCTGGCCGGAGCCCAGGAAGCCACGACCGGCTCCATTGTGGGGCTGGTCAGTGATCCGAGTGGAACACCGTTGGCCGATGTCATGGTGACGGTAACCTCGGACCAGGGAGCCAAGAGCGTCCGGACCGATGCGGACGGTCGATTTCGGGTTCCCTATCTCACACCGGGGGTCTACGGGCTGACAGCCTCGCACCCGGGCTACATCACCGCTGGGTGCCAGGGCATCGAGGTTCGTCTCCTGGCTCGCGTGCGTATCGAAGCGGTGCTCACACCGGGTGCGTCCGAGACGATCGAGGTCGTGGGCAGCGCCCCGACGATCGACCTGTCCTCGACCACGACCGGGGCCACGATCGGCTCGTCCCTCATGTCGAGCATCCCGCTGGGGCGGAGATTCTCGTCCACGTTGACGATGGCGCCCAATGTCGTCGAGAGCGGCATCGATGCCTCGAATCCGTCGATCTCAGGCGGTAGCGGCCTCGAGAACACCTACATGGTCGATGGCATGAGCATCGGCAATACCGGATACGGCAGCGCCGGCTCCTATTCGATCATCTACGGGTCCATGGGCTCCGGGGTCAACTACGACTACATCAAGGAAGTGCAGGTCAAGACCGGAGGCTACGAGCCCGAGTATGGAGAAGCCCTCGGTGGGTTCGTCAACATGGTGACGAAGTCGGGCACGAATACCTTCTCCGGCAGCGTTTTTTCCTACCTCCGGCTACAGGATCTGGCCGGGAGTTCTGCAATGAGCGACCATTGGCTTCTCTCGTCGCACATTGCCGCCTACGAGAGCCGGGACTATGGTTTCGAAGCAGGTGGTCCCATCGTCAAGGACAAGGCGTTCTGGTTTGCGGCGTTCAATCCCACGTTCACCACCTTCGAGCGAACGCCGTCGATCGCGGTTCTTGAACAGCATGGATTCGGTCACAGTCGCGATGTGGACCGAACGATCTACAACTATGCGGCAAACTTGAAGTGGAACCTCACACCCCATCACACGCTTGCCGTATCGGCGTTCGGTGATCCATCCGTTGGTGAGAGGGGAGCGCAGCGCTCGTCGGCAGTGGCAATCGCGGATCCCAGCACCCGTTACTCGAAGCTGACCTACGGTGGCCACAATGTCGTTGGACACTGGAACGGAGAGCTTACCTCGAACTGGTTCATCGAAGCGACTGTCGCGTATCACCAGGATGAGTTTGAAGAGGATCCTTCGAATGACACCCCACAGGGGTTCTACTTCCAAGACGGTGTCCTCCATCGCAGCGGTGGCCTCGGCTTCTACGAGAGCAACACTTCGACCAATGCTCAGTACCAACTCAAACTCTCCAACTACTTCCAGGCCGGTGGCGAGCACCATCTTCGCTACGGCGTGAACTATCAGGACATCGG
>CAZZIF010000027.1:19989-25376 GCA_964654025.1 uncultured bacterium | reverse complement strand
TCATACTCATCCTGGTCACGCTGCTCATGCTGGAACTGATCGGGCGATTCTGATATTGCCGGGCACAAACGCAACCAGGTGGCCGCCGCTCGACCACGCATGACTGCAAGCATCAGGTGGAAAAAGTTGGAACCCTGTCCCAGGTTCGAAGTATGAAGGGGTGCCTTCCACCAGGAGGTACGACCATGGCAGCTAGAGGGCTGGGTCTTCGGATCCAGCCCTCTTTTCTTGCGAGCAGCTCGCGGGCCACTAGCGCCGAAACTGCTCCAACGCACGTTCGAGGCGCACTCGTGTCTCGGCGGTAAACCACAAGTCCAGAAAGGCCTGGGTCTTGCGATCGTAGTCAGCGCGGATCGCCCGCAGGACCGGCTCGACGCGATTCGCCTTGATCAGGGCGTAGGCCGCGGGTGGAGATTCGGTCAGGGAACGGGCGAGCGCGGTTGCGCTTGGCCTGACCGATTCGAGCGGGTGGACTTCATCGATCCAGCCTAGCTCCAGAGAACGCTCCACATCGAGGAACTCTCCCCGGGCATGAATGTCACGCGCCCGGCGGCTGCCGATCCAATCCCGCAGAATGCAGTCGGCAAAGAAGGGAATCGCGATGCCCAGCTTGACCTCGTTGAGCCCCATGAGTTTCTTGCCCGACGCGCTCACCCGGTAGTCGCAGCAGAGCGCGAGGATGCAGCCTCCGGCCACGGCATGGCCTGACAGCGCCGCCACAGTGGGAATGGGCAGGCTGTAAAGACGCATGCCGAGACGGCAGAAGGCATCGATGAAGTCTGCGAACTCGGGGGCCTCCATGGGAAAGAGAGTGGGCAGGTCGAGGCCGATGGAGAAGAACTTGTCGCTGTCGCTGGCGAGCACGAGGGTGGCCATGTCGGGCGAGGACTCGATTTCATCCAATGCCCCATTGAGTTGAGCAACCATCTCTCCATCGATCGCATTGGTCGCGCCGCGGGCGAGCGACAGGATCCCCACTCGCCCATCCCGCTCCAATCGAATCCGATCCACGCGAATGAACCTCCCCCCTCACGCACGTACCTCGCGCAAGTCCGTCCTTCTCGAGGCCTGCGGCACAAAGGCTCGTTCCCACTTGCGCCAACTCAGTTCCTCTCTCCCCAACCGGCCGGGAGTCGGATGCAAGCGGATCCCATCGTCTAAGACCGCGAGACGATACCATCGCCAGCACCTTGTGGAAAGCTAGACACGCGACGGCAAGCGAAGGCAAGCGACGGCGGGCGAAGGCGAACGACGGCGAGCGCAGGCGGGCGAAAGTGGGCCCGAGCATGGGCGGATCGAGTGGGCCGATCCGTTCAGGACAGCGACATCTGAGCCTGCAGGCGGATGCGCCGCTGCCGCTGCATGTTTCGCTCCCGCATGCGCCGCATCAGGATCTGCTGCGCGTGGTACTCGCAGTAGAGCCGCGGCGCATCGAAGGTGCTGCCCATGGTCCAGGTGGGCTCGGCGCCGCAGCGGCAGCGCTCATCGCCGTTCTCGAGCCACATGCACCCGATGTGCTTGAGCGATTCGGGCACGTGATTGACGAAGCCAAGACTCGCGTTGGAAAGGGTGGCGGCAGTCGCCGTTCCCTTCTCCGACACGTGGGACCGCAGCTGAGCTGCGGCCGCATCGTAGGAAACCGTGCGGTAGGGGTTGGTGGGCGTTGATGTATCCGAGTGCGTGCTCATACTGCCTCCCGCGCCTGGAAACCGGATCGATGGGCCAACGCCTCTACTAGTAGCCCGCCCGTATGAGCAAACGGTAAGCACTCCTTTCAGGCTTTGTTGTTCTCGGGCCGCCCCTTGTGGCCCTTCGGCCGCCTCCCCCACCACGACGAGTCTCCACGGGGTCGGACCATACTCCTCCAGCGGATAGCAGGTCACCAGCGTCACCCGGCGGCCGGCGGTGGGCCTCAGGACACTGAGGTCCCTCTCGTGCACGACCTGGTGCCCGGTGATCTCGTAGATGCGGCAGGCTTCCGCCGTCTGCAGCCGCAGACGATCTCCCCTGCGCAGGCGGCCGAGGAAATCGAGCGCCGCGTCGCGGTGGCCCACCAGCACGCAGTTGCCGGGCTGATTCGGCGGGGAGGAGCCATCCATGTGGCCCACCCCGAACGCCATCGACGTTCCGCTTCCGCCGGAGAGCACGTGCCGGGTGATCCCGAGCCGTTCGGCGCGCAGCTCGGCGATCGGCGCGAGATCCGCGTGGCGCCAGGGCAGATGCCCGACACCCTCGCGCACATGCGCCTCGAAGGCATGCGCGATCAGGATCTGTGACACCTGCCGCTTGATCTCCATCCAGGCAACCCGGGCCCCAGATGCGCCGCCGGCCGCCAGGCTGACCAACGCGAGGCTGAAAATCACCGGACCGCGCACCTCGGGGCTCACCGGCGCCTTCCCACGTGCCAGAAGCAGAGCAGCGACAGGCCGAGGACACCGAAGAGCAAGCCGGCCAGCGCGTGGAGAGGTGCGCCGGCGCCCCCGCGAGGAAGACCGAGCAGGTGCGACCCATCGGGAAGCGTGTTCGGCATCCGCACGCTCCGGCACAGGCCGGTCGCGCTCGGGGTCTCCTCTACCGCCACCATGCTGGTGAAACGGGTCAGGAGGTTGTGCTGCACCGCCAGCGGGACGACCCGGGCCCGCACCCGGTCTTCGGACGCACCCTCCAGGAGGGTCCCCATGAGCCGGTCGATCCGGGCCCGGACACACCGGGTCGCGATCGCGCCGGCGGCGCAGCTCTCGCGGGCCAACGGCAGGGTGAGATGGATCGTCCCCGCGCCCGCCCGTCCGCTCAGCTGAACGTGCACCGGCGGGGCGCCGTTCGGTTTGCCCGGCCCGCCGTGGTCGAAGATCGGTTCCGGATCGGTGTCCGAACGGGCGTCCCGAGCCGTGTCGGCGGGGCACTCGAAGTAGCAGATGAGCGGCTCACCCGAAAACAGGTCGGGAAGACGCGCGGGATAGAGTGTCGCCTCTTCAAGGCCGCCCCCACTCAAGCGCAGATCGGTCAAGACGGGACGGTCGATGCGCTCGAGGAAGCGTGCGATGCGCTGCTCGGCCTCGGGCAGGTCGGAGACGAACTCCACCAGCCCGCCGCCCAGGTCCGCCAGCCGGCGGGCCAGATAGCCGTTGGGTGCGCGCCCGATGCTGAGCACATGCAGCCGGGCCGGCCCCAGACAGGCCAGGACCTCGGCGCAGATCTCCATCTCGTTGCCCACCGCGCCGTCGGTCAGCAGGACGATACGCTGCTGCCGCTCGCCGCCGGTCTCGGATGATGCGCTTCCCGAGAGCATCGCCACGGCGCGTTGCAGGGCGGGCAACATCATCGTGACCCCGTCGGCCTCGAGACCACGCACCCATGTGCGCGCGGCCTGAAGCATCGTCCGATCGCCGGCCTCCGCGAAGGTCCGCCGGAAGAGTTCACTGCGTCCAGCGAAGCTCATGATGTCGTACCGATCACCCACCTGCAGCCGGTCGAGGGCCGCCAAGAGCGCTTCGCGCGCTTGCTCGATCGAGGGCCCCTGCATCGAGCCGGAGACATCGATCACAAAGAGGGTCTCGGTCGGCAGTCTCGCCCCGGACGCGCCGGCAACCGGCGGGACGACCATGAGCATGCCGTAGCGGGTCTCCCCCAGCGTCTCACTGTAGATCGCCGACTGGACCTGCCGTCCGGGCGCCAGACGCCAGCGCAAGATGAAGTCGCGATCGGCGGGCACACGCTCCTGTTCCAACGCAATCCGATACCCTCGGGGCTCTTCCGAGATGTGAACTGCGTGCGAGGGACTCTCCAGGTCCCGCACGGGAACGAGGCTCTCGAGAACCGCCTTCACCGAGACCATGACGCCGCGCGGATCCTCACTGCGCAGAAACGGTGGCGTGATGCGCCCGGCATCGGGCACCGCGGCGGCGGCGTGACGCGCGGCCGCCTCGCCCTGCGGGATCGGCCACTCGCATCCATCTCCCTGCACCGTGGGGATGAAGCGCGGTGTGAAGGTCAAGGGCAGCGCGACCTGGTACTCGCCGTCGTGGGGAATGAGCTCTTCGACGTAACGAAGCAGGATCTCGATGGTCTCACCCGGCCCCACGTTCGCGGCCGAGAGGCGGAAAAGATTGGGCCGGTCCTGATCGAGTAACGCCGCTCGCCGGCCGGTGCGTTTGGCGTGCGCGTAGACCTGCTGCGCCTCGGTCCGCTCGCGAACCTGCGCCAGAATCCGCCGGCCGCCGATGAGCATCTCCATGTGGCGGACCGTAGCGCGCTCGGGAAGCGGGAAGACGTAGAGAACCTCGATGGGTTCCTCGAGCGGGTTGTGGAACCGCTGCCGCACCTCGCCGAGCACGAGGACGCCCGAAACGGAGAGCTGGGCCTCCATCGATACGCACGGCAACGGCGCCCGCCCACTGGGGAGCACGCAGTAGAGGGTCCCGGTGCCGGTGCCGGCGCCGGTGCCGGCGCCAAACTGGGGCACCCCCACGGTGCCCAGGGGCTGGGCGCCGGGCAACCCGCTCGGCAGTAGGCCGCACAACGGGCTCACCAGCACGGATGCGGCCACGAAATGAATGAGCCTTCGGAAGGGGGCGGAAAGGAGGCCGGCACCCCACCGCGTCTTCACCGGGGATGCCGCAAACGATGGGGGTCTGTGTGCGACGGTTCGCATGCCGGTCCTCCTTTCGAGGAGGACCACTTACAGAACACGTGCCAGACGGGACGATTCCGGCATGGCTTATCAGGGAACCATGTTACGGATCGGAAACTGCCCGTCCGCTGCCCGGATGTGAACTGGCGGACACAGCCTGTGCCCGGCCGAACACGGCGGGGGGCGGGGGATTCATCTGCGGAAGATACCCCTGACCGGCTCTGGCGACGTCCTTCAATCCGTTGGTGCCGAAGCCATCCGAAGTCCGTCTTGGTGCGCCAGCTTGATTGGCGTTTGTCCGAAGTAGGGATAGATTCGCCCCCGGTGGGGGGCGTCCACGATCCCTCATCATGAGCCCGAGGCTGAGAGAGGTGGAAGGATGAACGTAAGCCTCACGGTTTCCCGCGAGCGCCTGGCGGCATTCTGTCAGGAGCATGGCATTCGACGGTTGGCGATCTTCGGTTCGGCGCTTCGGGACGACTTCCGTCCGGATAGCGATGTCGATCTGCTGGTGGAGTTTGAACCGGACCGGATTCCAAGTCTGCTGGGCATAGCCCGCATGGAGCGGGAGTTGTCGCCCCTGTTTGGAGGGCGAAAGGTGGACCTACGAACGCTCGAGGACTTGAGTCGTTACTTCAGGCAGAGCGTGCTGGAAGAAGCGGAGGTTCAGTATGCAAAAGGATGATACCGTCCGCCTGAGGCACATCCTGGACGCTGCCCGCGAGGCCCTGGCCTTTGCTCGGGGGCGAAGCCGCGC
>CAZZIF010000027.1:0-19889 GCA_964654025.1 uncultured bacterium | reverse complement strand
ATCTCGACATCGTGTGGCGGACGGTCGAGGAGGATCTCCCTGCGATGGTGTCGATCTTAGAGACCAGCATTCCACCAGGGCAGTCATGACGGGTCGGACATCATGGGCTGGATGATGATGGACTCATTCCATGCGGTTCAGCAGCCTCGTCTGCCGTGTCTCCCGGTCTACGCCCGCTCTTCCTCACCGGATAAGCCCAGCTCGCCGGCGATCCCCGCCATCGCCTCGACGACGGTGTCCACGTGATCGGCGAACTCGACGCCCAGCAGCTCGGCGCCTTCCTGGATCTCCTCCCGGTTGACCGCCCGGGCGAAGGCCTTGTCCTTCATCTTCTTCTTCACCGACTTCGGCTTGACCTCGGCCACCTTCTTGCTCGGCCGCACCAGCGCCACGGCCGTGATGAACCCGGTCAGCTCGTCGACGGCGAAGAGCACCTTGGCCATCAGCGTCTCGCGCGGCTCCCCGGTGTGGGTCGCGTGCGCCAGGATCGCGCTCACCATCTCGGGAGGATAGCCCCTCTCGCGCAAGATCTCGGCGCCGCGGAAGGGGTGGTCTTCCAGCGTGGGATACTTCTCGTAGTCGAAGTCGTGCAGTAGGCCGACGACGCCCCACTCCTCCTCGTTCTCTCCGAACTTGCGCGCGTAGGCCCGCATGGCGGCCTCGACCGCGAGGGCGTGTTTGCGCAGGCTCTCGCTCTTCGTGTATTCGGTCAGCAGGGCCCAAGCCTCTTCCCGCGTCGGATAGCCCATTTTGGCTCCTTGGTCTTGAGTTGTGCGATTGACCGCGATTGACCTCGCCCTCGCCCGCGGCGGCCGGTTTAGGGGTGGCCGTCGTCACGGGCGAGCGTTAGCATGACAGGTTAGCCTAAGGCTAGGCGGTGGGGGCATGCAATACGAAGGACTCGCCCGCCTCGACCACCTTCCCGTCACGAGAACTCGCAAAGGAACCTCGAGCCATGACACAGATCGAAGCTGCGAGAGGGGGCCGCATCACGCCGGCCATCGAGCGGGTCGCGGTGCGCGAAGGCCGCTCCCCGGAAGAGATTCGCGACGCCGTCGCGGCCGGACGGCTGGTCATCCCCGCCAATCGTCATCATCTGGCCGAACGCTATGGTGGCGACAGCGGCGGCATGCTCGACCCGGTAGGCATCGGCCGCGCGGTACGAACCAAGGTCAACGCCAACCTGGGCACCTCGCCGGACCATTCCTGCAAGGACGAGGAACTCCTCAAGATGCGTATGGCGCTCGACTTCGGCGCCGACGCCGTGATGGATCTCTCGACGGGCGGTGACCTGGACGAGATCCGCTCGTTCTTGATCGCCCACTGCCCGGCCCCGCTCGGCACGGTGCCCATGTACGAGATGATCCGCGACAAGCGGATCGAGGACCTGACCTACGAGGACATGCTCGCCACGATCCGAAAGCAAGCCGAGCAAGGCGTCGACTTCTTCACGATCCACGCCGGCATCCTGCGCGAGCACCTCCCTTTCGCGAAACACCGCACGGCCGGCATCGTATCGCGGGGAGGCAGTTTGCTGGCCAAGTGGATGACTCACAAGGGAAAGCAGAACCCGCTCTACGATATGTTCGATGAGATCTGCGACATCATGCGCGAACACGACGTCGCCTACAGCCTGGGCGACGGCCTTCGGCCGGGATGCCTGGCCGACGCCACCGACGAGGCCCAGATCGCCGAACTGCGCACCCTCGGTGAGCTGGTTCAGCGCGCCCGGGAGAAGGGCTGCCAGGTGATGGTCGAGGGACCCGGACACGTTCCCTTCGATCAGATCGAACGGAACATGACCCTGGAGGAAGAGCTCTGTGACGGCGCCCCCTTCTACGTTCTGGGCCCGATCGTGACCGACGTCGCTCCCGGCTACGACCACATCACCAGCGCCATCGGCGCCACCGCGGCGGCCTACTACGGGGCATCGTTCCTCTGCTACGTCACACCCACCGAACACCTCGGTCTGCCGGGACCCAACGATGTCCGCGAAGGTGTCATCGCCCACCGGATCGCCGCCCACTCGGCCGACGTGGCGCGCGGCCTGCCGGAAAGCCGCGATTGGGACGATCGGATGAGCGCCGCGCGGGTCGCGTTCGACTGGCGCGCCCAGGTGAAGATCGCGATGGATCCCGGGCGGGCCCAGGCGATCCGGGAGGCCTCGAACCAGGATCCCGAGGAGGACTTCTGCTCCATGTGCGGAAAGGAGTGGTGCGCGATGCGCCGCTCGCAGGAGGTCTTCGCCGACTCGGACAAGGCTACGGGCAAGAATGCGGATGAGAGTCTAGAGAGCAAGCATCCAACGGCCGGGCGCGAACATCGGCCCGGCGCGGAGTCTACGACGAAGGATGCGGCGGCGAGCGAGGCGAAGGCCAAGTAGACCGGGCTGCGCGAATCAGTCCGTCACGCCGCTGCGCAGAAACAGGATGGGGAGGATTCCATGGCCGCACGATCGACCAGGAAGCGCAAGACCACCAAGAAACGAACGGTCGCCAAGAAGCGCACCATCGCCAAGAAGGCCGCCACCAAGAAACGCACCGTAGCCACCGGGCCACGTCTCAAGGCGTCGCCGCCGCTGGCGGACCGGACCGAACGCGGTTCGAGCGAGCTGTCGGAGGCGACCCTGGGCTACTATCGTCACCCGACGATTCACGGCGACCGCATCGTCTTCTGCTGCGACGACGACCTCTGGACCGTCGATGCCGGCGGCGGCATCGCCCGCCGGCTGACGACCAGCACCTCGACGGTCGCCTGGCCGCGGTTCTCACCCGATGGCCGGACCCTGGCTTTCGCCGGCGGCGACGAGGGCGGCGTCGAGCTCTACGTCATGCCCTCCGAGGGCGGCGAGGCGCGGCGGCTGACGCATCTGGGAGGCACGCTCATCGTCGCGGGGTGGTCGGCCGACGGCGAGTCGATCTACATCGCCAGTGACTCGGCACAGCCGTTCATGGGCTACACGCACCTCTACGCCGTGCCGGTGCGCGGCGGCGAGATCCGCCCGCTGAACCTGGGCCCGGCGCGCTCCCTCGCCGAGCAGCCCGGCGGCCCGGGACGCGCCATCGGCCGTAACGCGCTCGATCCCGCCCGTTGGAAACGCTACCGGGGCGGCACCGCCGGGACGCTGTGGACCGACCCGGCCGGCAAAGGAAGCTTCCGGCGGATTCTCAAGGACGTCCGCGGCAATTTCGCCTCGCCGATGTGGATCGGCAAGCGGATCTACTTCATCGGCGACCACGAGGGAATCGGTAATCTCTACTCCTGCCTCCCCACCGGACGCGGGCTCGCGCGGCACACCGATCACGAGGCGTTCTACGCCCGCTTCCCGTCGACCGATGGAACACGGGTCGTCTATCACGCCGGCGCCGACGTGCGGCTCTTCGATCCGGAGAGCGGCGAGGACCACGCGGTGGACATCCAGGTCCGCAGCCCGCGCGCCCAGCGGCGGCGCAAGTTCGTCACTGCGGGCCAGGGATTCGAGGACTACGACGCCCACCCGGCCGGCCACTCGCTGCTTCTGACGGTGCGCGGCCGCCCGGTCTCGCTAGGATTCTGGGACGGGCCGGCCACCGAGTTCGGGCAACCGTGGGTGGGCCGCCACCGTCTGGCGCGTTGGCTTCCCGATGGAAAGCGCTTCGTGGCTGTGACCGACGCCGAGGGCGAAGAAAAGCTCGAAATCGTCGATCCGGTCAAGGGCGCCACGACCCTGGAGCTGGGGCTCGACCTGGGCCGCATCCTGGATCTGGCGGTCGCCCCGGCGCCTCCCGACGAAGAGGCCGCCGGCAAGGGCGGGCGCAAGAAGAAGCGCAAGAAGAAGGCCGCCCGCCAGAGCGCGGCGGCGCCCGACCGCATCGCGGTCACCAATCACCGGCAAGAGCTATTCGTGGTCGATCTCACCGCCGGTCGCGCGACCCGCATCGAGCGCAGCTCCTACGATCGCATCCGCGGCATCAGCTGGTCGCCCGACGGCCGCTGGATCGCCTACGGGTGCGCCATCGGGAGGCGCCACATGGTCATCAAGATCGCCGATGCCGCCTCGGGCAAGGCGCACCAGGTGACCGAGGGCGACTTCATCGACTTCTCCCCGTGCTTCGACCCGGAAGGCAAGTACCTCTACTTCCTCTCGCTGCGCACCTACGATCCGGTCTACGACGTCATTCAGTTCGGCCTGGGCTTCCCGCGCGGTGTGAAGGCGTATCTGGTGACCCTCAAGGCGGACCAGACCTCCCCCTTCCTGCCATCCCCGCGCCCGCTCGCGGGCAAGGGAACCGGCCCCGAGGCGCAGTGCGGCAACAACCCGTGGGAGGTCATCTGCGAAGAGGACGGTGAGGCAGGTGCCGAGCAGAAGGATGCGGGTCCGCCCGGGGCGAAGGTGGAGATCGACTTCGACGGCATCACGAGCCGCGTGCTCCAGATCCCGATGCCCGAAGGCCGCTACGACGACCTGAAGGCGGCGCCGGGGCGCGTCTTCGTCCGGTCGCAGCCGATCGAGGGCAGCCTCGGCATGAGCTGGGCGGACATGGATGCACCGGCCAAGGCGTCGATCGAGATCTACGACTTCGCCGAGCTCAAGAGCAGCACCTTTACCGGCGGTGTCACGAGCTTCCAGGTCGCCGCCGATCGCAAGACGCTCGTCTATCGGGCCGGCCGCAAGCTGCGCGCCGTCGCGGCCTCGTCCGAGCCGGGCAAGCTGCCTCCGGGCAACGAAACCGGGCGCAAGAGCGGCTGGATCGATCTGTCCCGGGTGAGCTGCGAGGTACGCCCCGGGGATGAGTGGCGCCAGATGGTGACCGAGGCCTGGCGGTTGCAGCGCGACCAGTACTGGGTTCCGGATCTGGCCAAGATCGACTGGTCGGCGGTGCTCGAACGCTATCTGCCGCTCGTCGACCGGGTCGCCACGCGCGGTGAGCTCTCCGACCTGATCTGGGAGATGCAGGGCGAACTCGGCACGTCGCATGCCTACGAGTTCGGAGGCGACTATCGCTCGGGCCCGGCCTATCCCATCGGCCGGCTGGGCGCGGACCTGGCCTACGACGGCAAGGCCGGAGCCTGGAAGGTCACCCGGATCCCGCGGGGCGATCCGTGGGAGCCGAAGGCCGCCTCCCCGCTGGCGCTGCCCGGCCTGGGTGTCGCCCCCGGCACGGTGATCCATGCCATCAACGGCCGTCCGCTGGGACCGGACCGCTCGCCCAACGACGCGCTCGTTTCCCAGGCCGGCAAGGAGATCTGGCTCACGGTCAGCGATCCGGGCGCTACCGCGGCCCGCGCACGCGCAGGCCGGCGCGGTGCCCGCACCGCGGGCGGCGCCGGGAAGCCGGGCGAGGAGCGCACGATCTCGCTGCGCACCCTGCGCAGCGAATTCCCGCTCCGGTACCGGGATTGGGTGGAGCGGAACCGGGCCTGGGTCCACAAGGAGAGCAAGGGCCAGGCCGGCTACGTGCACATCCCCAACATGGGCCCGCTGGGCTACAGCGAGTTCCACCGTTACTTCCTGGCCGAACTCGACTACCCGGGCCTGGTGATCGACGTGCGCTTCAACGGCGGCGGCCATGTCTCCCAGCTCCTGCTCGATAAGCTCTTGCGCAAGCGCGTCGGCTACGACATCAGCCGGCACATGGCCCCCGAGCCCTACCCCAGCGAGTCTCCGGCCGGCCCGATGGTCGCCCTGACCAACGAGCTCGCCGGCTCCGACGGGGACATCTTCAGCCACTGCTGGAAGCTCTACCAGCTGGGCCCGTTGGTGGGCACCCGGACCTGGGGCGGGGTCATCGGTATCTGGCCCCGGCATCCGCTGGTCGACGGCTCGCTCACGACCCAGCCGGAGTTCAGCTTCTGGTTCGAGGATGTGGGCTGGGGCGTCGAGAACTACGGCACCGATCCGGACATCGAGGTCGAGATCAAGCCGCAGGACTTCGCCGCCGACAAGGACCCGCAGATGGAGCGCGGCCTGCGCGAGCTGATGCGCCGGATCCGCGCCCACAAGCCCAAGAAGCCGGACCTCAACGAGCGGCCCAGCCGTGCCGTGCCCAGGCTGCCGAAGCGGTAGAGGCGGTCAAGTAGAGCCAGTCATGTAGAGGTGGTCATGTAGAGGTGGTCATGTAGCGGCGATAATGTGGCGGCGGTCATGTAGAGGCGGACCAGCTGTGAGCCCGGGTCCATGAGGCCCGGGCTCAAGTCAAGCAATGCGGATTTGTTGCGTCGCGAGCCCAGAGGCCCGCTTCGGCTCATGCGTTTCCGGTCCAGCTTCCCGAACCTTCTCTGCTCATGACCGCCATCGCCGCTTTCTCCCCGGTTCTGCGGAAGCCACCGTGTTATAATGAGTGCTATCCATTGGCCTAGGATGGTCTGGGATGGCCATTCCTCTCCACCGCTGATCCGGAAAGCCCCATGGGGGAGGTAGCAGATGTCACATTCGCCGATCAGGAAGATCGCTTTCCTGCTCGCTTCGTTCGCCATCGTCACGAGCAGCCTTGCTTTCGCAGCGTACACGTCCGAGTCGGCCGCGGCGTCCGAGCCGGCCGCGTCCGAGGCGGCCACGCCGGGAGCCAGTACCCTGGCGCTCCATCCCGGAGCATCGCTTTCGAGTCCGCGGTTCGACGTCCATTCCTCGACCGACCAGGCCGTTCACCTGACCTTCGAGCTGCCCGCGCTCGCGATGGAGCAGTACGAGGTCGGTGGCCAGACCTATCAGTCGCTGGAGATCCCCGGCGGCCAGCTCTACGGCGACGAAGGTACGCCCGCCTTCCCCGGATACACGCGCTACGTGGCCATCCCGGCGCGCAATGCCGTCGAGGTGCGGGTCATCGATACCGAAGAGGAGATCCTGACCGGCTACCGGCTACTCCCGATGATCGGCGATGACGCCCTCGCCGTCACGATCGATGCGGCCACCTATGCCCGCGATGAGCTTCTGGGCCGCGAACCGGTGTGGGTGGGTGAGCCCGCGATTCTGCGCGATTTGCGAGTCGTCCCGCTTCGCATCCATCCCGTTCGCTACAACCCGGCCACCGGGGAAGTGCGCGTGATCCGGCGCGTCGAGATCGAGCTGGTCTTCACCGGCAGCGACCTTCGGAATGTCAAGGAATGCGGCACCATCCCGCTGACGCCGGCCTTTGATCAGATCTACCGCGACGTGGTCGTCAACTACGAATCGCCGCTGGAGGATCTGGCCGGCACGGGTCGCGTCTCGATGCTATCCGACCCTGGCAACGGCGCATTGGGCCCGCTCGGCGACGGCGGCGACCGCACCGGCACCCTGGCTCCCCACCTGGGCACCTGGGTCATCATCTCGGTCGATAATGCTCTCGTGATCGACCTGCTCGAACCGCTGGTCGAGTGGCGCCGGAAGATGGGCTACAACGTCTATCAGGCCACGACGACCGAGACCGGCAGCAACCCGAACAGCATCCGCTCGTGGCTGCAGAACGCCTACGAGACCTGGGAGTATCCGCCCGAGTACATCACGATCGTCGGCGACGTCAGCGGCAACTATCCCATTGGTTCCTTTCCGTGCCCCTACTACTCCGGCAGCTATGGCGATCACCCCTACTGCCAGCTCGACGGCGACGACCTGATGCCCGACGCCTTCATTGGCCGGCTCTCCGGAGAAGCCGCATCCGAACTCGAGCACATGGTCGACAAGATCGTCTCTTACGAGAGCGATCCCCGGATGGACAACACCGAGTGGTTCAAGGCCGCCTGCCTGGTGGGCGATCCGTCGGTCTCGGGACCGACCTGCGTTCAGATCCAGCAGTGGCTGAAGGAGAAGATGATCGATCTGGGCTATGCCCGTATCGACACGGTCTTCACCGGGCCCTGGACCACCAACATGCGCAACTCCCTCAACCAAGGGGTGAGTTTCTTCGGCTACCGTGGCTACTACGGGATGAGCGGCTGGGGCACCTCCTACATATACAGTCTGACAAATACCGAGATGCTGCCCTTCACGCTCAACCTCACCTGCGGCACCGGCAGCTTCTACAGTGGCACCTCGATCAACGAAGCCTGGCTACGCGCCTGGTCCTCTTCCTACGGCCACATCGGGGGTATCGGCAGCATCGCGACCGCCACGCTCGCCACGCACACGCGCTACAACAACTGCTACTACGGTGGGGCCGCCTACGGCCTCTACTGGCTGGACAACCATCACCAGGGCATGGCCGGCTACCGGGGCAAGATCGAACTCATCTTGAACTACGAAGACTACGAGTACTCCGAGTCGGCCAAGTTCATCTGGTGGAACAACCTCATGGGCGACCCGGCCACCGAGATCTGGACGGATGTGCCGGCGCTTCTCACGGTCGATCACCCCACCACCCTGGCGATCGGCGCCGATCACATCGACGTCACCGTCACGAAGGCCCTGGGCCTGCCCATGGCCGGAGCCTATGTGCACTTCCGGCGGGGAAGCCAGAGCCTGGGCGGCGGCTACACGGACCAGCAGGGCCGGCTCGAGATGCCCCTGGATGCCTCGATCGAGGGAAGCGTGCAGGTGATCGTCACCGGCCGCAACCTCTACCCCAACGAGAGCAGTTTCACCATCGAGCAATCGGAGGTCCACGTCGGCGTCTTCGACACGACAATCGATGACGACAACACGGCTCCCAGTGACGGCAACGGTGATGGGACGCTGAACCCGGGCGAGACCGTCGAGCTGGCCTTCACCTTGAAGAACTACGGCACGTTCTCGGCGCAGGATGTGGTCGTCGAGATCGCCGAGGACGATCCGTACGCGATCTTCCTGAGCAACGCGCCGATCGACTACGGCCTGATCAACGCCGGCGGCACCAAAGAGCAACCCGGCTACCCGCCCCTGACCCTGCGGGTGGCCGAGAGCACGCCCGCCGGGCATCCGATCCGCCTGGAGTTCACGATCACCTCTTCCTCGTCGCCCGAGCCATGGTCCTCGGTGGTCCACCTCACCGTGGCCGGGCCGCAGCTCGAGTACATGTCGCACCAGCTCGGCGGCGCCGGCGACCTGCTCGACCCAGGCGAGACCGGCACGCTGTCGGTGACGGTCACCAACTCAGGCACGTACACCGCGCCGGGGCCGATCGAGGCCACCCTCATCTCCGAAGGCTACTCGGTGCAGGTCACCGATCCCTATGCGGTCATCAGCTCGAGCATCCTGCCGGGCGGATTCGGCTCGAACGGGCTCGACCCCTTCGAGGTGCGCGCGCCGGTCGACTGTATTCCCGGCCTCAGCGTGCCGATGCGCCTGAACCTCGAGTTCGCCGACGGCGTGCGCGATACGATCCGCTTCCAGATGCAGGTCGGCACGGCCGGCTCCTCCGACCCCACCGGACCGGATGACTACGGCTACTTCGCCTACGATCACACCGACTTCACCTACGAGGATCACCCGGTCTACGACTGGATCGAGATCCACCCCAATCTGGGCGGGCAGGGCACCGACGTCGGCCTGACCGACTTCTACCCGGGGCAGGACGACTTCCAGATCCTGCCGCTCCCCTTCGAATTCCAGTTCTACGGCGAGACCTTCGATCAGATTACGATCTGCTCGAACGGGTGGCTGGCGATGGGTTCGACGTATCTGGTCAACTACCGCAACTGGTACCTGCCCTCCGCCGGGGGGCCGGCCTATCAGATCGCACCCTTCTGGGACAACCACGTGCAGGACTCGAGCAACCGGGTCTACTACTGGTTCGATGAGGCAAATCACCGCTACATCGTGACCTGGCACGATCTGAAGTTGATCCGCGACGAGACCGTCACCAACTACCGCAACCGGTTCCAGGTGATCCTCTACGATCCGCAGTATTATCCAACCCACACCGGCGACGGCGAGATCCTCTTCCAGTACCACACCGTGAACAACCAGGACTATCTGCAGATGTACTGCACGGCGGGGATCCAGGACGGCGACCACACGATGGCCATCACCTACAACTTCTACAACCAGGGCCCACCGTCGGCCGTCCCGCTGGACGAGGAGCTGGCGGTGAAGTTCACCACGGGCCGGCCCGGATTCTCGGGCACGCCCGACCGCGAACCGGTCACGCATCTGGCGCTCGCGCCGAGCCATCCGAATCCGATGTCTGTGGGCACGAACATCCGCTTCCAGCTTCCGGCGCCGCAACCGGTGACCTTGCGAGTTTTCGATGTGGATGGCCACGTGGTCAGCACGCTCGTCAAGGGCCCGGTGCCCGCGGGCGAGCATGTGATTCACTGGCCGGGCACGAACGATCAGGGCCGGCCGGTCGCATCCGGCGTCTACTTCTACCGTCTGGAGAATGGCGACGAGAAGCTGGTTCGCAGGGTGATGGTCGTGCGTTGACATGACCTAGCCCACGCTGCGAGGTCCACGCTGCGAGCTCCACGCTGCGAGGTCCACGCTGCGCGCTCCGCGGTACGCGCAGCGCTGGCGGCGAATGTGCTACAGTGAGTCCGGTGGGGGAACCCCGCGCCGTGCACGGGGGTGCAACATTGCTCCGTGTGGGTGGGCCGACCGCTTCGGCTCGGCCCGTCACGCGGGACCCTCCGGAAGAGTTCACGGAAGGGCTGTTCGAGAGACACCCCGAGCAGGAATCTCGGGCAAGGCACAGGGAGTAACATGAGATTCGTTTCGGTGTCATCGACTCGGCGCGGGGCCGGACAGGCCGCCGCCGAGATCACCCGAAAGCTCCATGGGGCCTTCGATCCCAAGGAGCAGTCGCCGGATCTCATCCTGTTTTTCGCCACTCCCGAGATCGCCCGGCATGCCGAGCGCATCTCCGAAACCCTCCACGAGACCTGGCCCCAGACCCTGGTGCTCGGCGTCACGTCAGCCGGGGTGTTCCATCCCACGATTCACGCCGCCTCCCGGCCGGCGTTGGTGGCCGTGGCGGCGCATCTGCCCGGGGTCGTCATGGTTCCGATCCGACTGGATCTGGAGGACTTCGACGAAGCGCCGGTCTGCATGGAACAGTGGCAGTCGGTTCTCGAGATCGTACCCGATCCGCAGCTCGTGATCCTGTTGCCCGACCCGTTTACCACACCCATTGTGGAGATCCTGGAATCGCTCCGTACCCTGGCCCCCGAGGTCCCGGTCATCGGTGGCCAAGCCAGCGGCGCGAACCGTCCGGGTGGTCACGTTCTTCTGATCGACGACCACACCTTCCGCTCCGGTGTGGTGGGCGTTGCCCTGGCCGGCAACATCCGCGCCGACGTCCTGGTGTCTCAGGGCTGCAAGCCGATCGGCGACACCTTCACGGTCACGAAGGCCGAGGGCAACACGGTGCTCGAGCTTAGCGGCAACCCGGCGATCGAAGCCCTTCAGGAAATGGTGGCGGAGCTACCCAAGAGCGAGCGCAACCTGCTGCAGCAGGGACTCATGTTCGGCCAGGCCATCGAGGAGCCGCGTGACACGCTCGGACGCGGGGATTTCCTCATCCGGCCCGTGGTGGCCGTCGACCACAAGGAGGGAACCATCTCCTTGGCAGGCCATGTGCACGAGGGCCAGATCATCCGCTTCCACGTGTGGGACAACACGCTGGCCGACGACCTCTATCTTCTAATGGTTCCGCAGCTTGTGGATACCGCCGCCCGCGGCGGGCTGCTCTTCGGGAGCTGGCCCGGCCGGGGGAAAGACCCGGGCGTCTCGATCCGCGGCATTTGCAAGACGCTGGGCTACCCGGTACCGATGGGGGGATTCCTCTCCTCGGGTGAGCTGGGACCGATCCGTGGCACGAACTACCTCCACACCCATACCGCCTCTCTGGCGCTCTTCCGGCCCGCGGACGAAAGCGGGCCCGGCGAGGACGAGGCCCGCCGTCGCGGCGAAGGGCTCAACTAGTCCCAATTGGCGGCGTCCGACTGACCTCCCAGCCGGTCCCCGATTGACGCGCCGGAAAGCGAACCGTCTGCCCTTGGGTCCTCTTCAGTTCTCGCCCTGGTAATGGATGCGGTAGATCGCGTCGGCATGATCATCCGAGACAAGCATCGAGCCGTCCGGTAACAGCTCCAGGTCCACCGGCCGCCCCCATGCGCGTTCTCCCTGCAACCATCCGCTCGCGAAGACCTCGTAACCGGTCGCCCGGGCGCCATCGAGCCGAACCAGCGTCACCCGATAGCCGATCTTGGAGCTTCGATTCCAGGAACCGTGCTCGGCAATGAAGATCTGGTGGTGATACTGGGTCGGGAAGCTCTCTCCCGTGTAGAACTCCATGCCCAGTGCGGCCACATGGGGTCCGAGTTCTTGTACTGGTGGGGTGATCTCCTGAGGCGGCGTTTGATCGCCGTATTCGGGGTCACGCACGTCGTTGCCATGCACGTAAGGAAAGCCGAAGTGCAGGCCCGGCTGGGGTGCCCGGTTGAGTTCGTCGGGCGGACGGTTGTCGCCCAAGTAATCGCGGCCGTTGTCGGTGAACCACAAGACAGCGGTTTGCGGATGCCAGTCGAAGCCCACCGTATTGCGCACGCCTCGGGCGAAAACCTCGCGATCGCTGCCGTCGGGATTCATACGGAGGATGGAAGCGAAAGGGTCTCCCGGCAGACAGATGTTGCAGGGGGCGCCTACCGGGACGTAGAGCTTCTCGTCGGGGCCGAAGGCGATGTACTTCCAGCTGTGGCCGCGCTGATCGGGTAACGCGTCGGTGACCAGCACCGGCTCGTTCAGCTTCGGAGTGGACGAGTGCGCGCCCGCGTCGCCGTCGGCCGCTGGAGAGCCGGCCTGGCCGGGGTCGACGCCGAGTTGTCCGAGGATGTTTGCGTAGCGCCAGATGCGATCGGCCTCGGCCACATAGAGATCCTTCCCGCGCAAGGCCACCCCATTGGGCATGTCCAGGCCGGTGGCGAGGGTCACGACGCGCTCGGCTCGATAGTCGCCATCGCGATCGAGGACCGCATACACGTTGCCGGCCGTGCGGGTGCCGACAAAGAGCACACCTTCAGGACCGACTGTCATCGACCGTGCGTTGGGGACATCGGAGGCATACAGCTCGATGACAAACCCGGGCGGGAGTTCGATCTCGCCCAGCTCCTTCGCCTGCGCCGTGGTCATGAGCCACGGCGGCACGACCCAAGAAGGCGCGGGCGACGAAGGCACGAGCGGCGCGATGAGCAGCATTGCGACGACCGCCAGCAGAGGCACGGTCGTGGTGGTTGCCTTCCCAAGTGCAGACTGCTGATCCTTTGCGGCCATGCAATCCACATACCGAATCACTCTTCCACCTCTCATCTCATCCTCCTGGCCTGGGCCGGGGCGTGGCCGCTTAGCCACCCGCGCGGCGGCGCAGCACAATCATCCCCAGCGGCGGCAGCGTCACGCTGACGGACTGATAGAACCCGTGCGCCGCCACCGGTGTCGTCTGCCGGCCGCCCAGGTTACCTTGCCCGCTGCCGCCGTAGATCGACGCATCGCTATTGAGGATTTCTTCCCAAAACCCCTCCTCCGGAACGCCGATGTCGTAGTTGTGCCGCGGAACCGGGGTGAAACTGCAGACACAGATCACGCATTCGCCCGGGTCATGGCCCCTACGGATGTAACTCAGGACGCTCTGCTCGCTATCGTTGCAGTCGACCCACTGGAAGCCGGCCGGTGTGCTGTCCTCCTGATGAAGAGCCGGCGTGCCCCGCAGGAAGGTGTTCAGGTCGCGCACCCAACGCTGGAGGCCCTGGTGGGGCGGATGCTCGAGCAAGTGCCAGTCCAGACTGATCGTGCTGTTCCATTCCTTCCACTGGCCAAACTCGTTGCCCATGAAGAGCAGCTTCTTGCCCGGATGGGTGAACATGTAGCCGTAGAGCAGACGTAGATTGGCGAATCGTTGCCAGTCGTCGCCCGGCATCTTGCCAATCATCGAGGCCTTGCCGTGAACGACCTCGTCGTGCGAGAACGGCAACACGAAGTTCTCGTGATAGGCGTAGAGCTGACTGAAGGTGAGATCGTTGTGCCGGAACTTGCGGTGGATCGGGTCCTTGGACATGTACTGCAGGCTGTCGTGCATCCAGCCCATGTTCCACTTGTAGCCAAAGCCCAGGCCCCCCAGGTAGGTCGGGCGTGAGACCATCGGCCAGGAGGTCGACTCCTCGGCAATGGTCATGACATCCGGATGGCGGGCATAGACGGTTTCGTTGAAGCGTCGCAGGAACGCCACCGCCTCCAGGTTCTCTCGTCCGCCGTGGATGTTGGGAATCCACTGACCTTGCGGTCTCGAGTAGTCCAGGTAGAGAATCGAGGCCACCGCATCCACGCGAAGCCCGTCGATGTGGTACTCCTCCAGCCAGAACAGCGCGTTCGAGAGAAGGAAGCCGGCCACCTCGTTGCGCCCGAAGTTGTAGACCAGCGTACCCCAGTCCAGCTGCGTGCCCTGGCGCGGATCGGCATGCTCGTAGAGATGGGTGCCGTCGAAGAAGCCGAGCCCGTGCGAATCGCGGGGGAAATGCGCCGGTACCCAGTCGAGGATCACACCGATCCCGCGCTGATGAAGCCTGTCGATCAGGTAGCGGAAGTCCTCCGGCGTTCCGTAGCGGCTGGTGGGCGCGAAGTAGCCGATGCACTGATAGCCCCACGAGCTGTCCAGAGGATGTTCGCTGACCGGCATCAGCTCCACGTGGGTGAAGCCCATCCGGGTGACGTACTCGGCCAGCTGATCGGCGAGTTCGCGGTAGGTCAGCCAGCGGTTGCCGTCCTCCGGCACCTGTCGCCACGAGCCGAGGTGAACCTCATAGATGGAGATGGGGGCATCCAGCGCCTGTCGCTCACGGCGAGCTTCCATCCAGCTCTGGTCGGACCAGCGGTACCCGCCCAGATCGTAGACGATCGAGGCCGAGCTCGGTCTGAGTTCGCTGGCGAAACCAAATGGATCGGCCTTCTCAACGGCGTAGCCGCCGAAGCGCGAGACGATGTAGTACTTGTAAAGCGTGCCGGCCGCCAGCTCCGGGATGAACCCCTGCCACACCCCGCTGTCGCCACAGGCGGTAAGCGGATGCCGGGAGCGATCCCAGCCGTTGAAATCGCCCATGACGTAGACGCCCTTCGCATTGGGCGCCCACACGGCGAACCACACGCCGCGTTGCCCACGGTGCTGGCCCAGATGGGCGCCCATCTTGCGCCAGGCGTCAAGGTGATGGCCCTCTTTCCAGAGGTGCAGGTCGTAGTCGGTCAAGGCACCCTGGGATCTGTTCTCCACGATCATCTCCATGTCATCGTCTCCGCGGCGCCGCATTGGCCGCCGGTTCCCTGCGCGCATTGCCGCCGGCTCCCCGCGCAGCATTCGCACGGGCGCTGTGTCAGGGGCGTCGGGCCCGCCTACCTCTCGCGCTCCCTACATGAAGTAATCGAAGTCGCGTTCGCTGCGCATGCGCTTGCGCATGCGGAAGACCTGAGCCGGCATCCGACTCGGGTCCAGGCGGACGTAGTTGTGCGCCCCCTGCCACAGATAGCGTCCCTCCCCGATCAGGTCATGAACCTGGTAGATCTCATCGGGCTGCAACCCGAACTCGCGCAATGGAACCTCCACCCAGCCGTCGTGGGTATGATGCGGGTCCAGGTTGACGACCACCAGGACGATGTTGCTCGAGTCCGGCGTGGACTTGCTGTAGAAAAGGAGCTGATCGTTGCTGACGGAGTGGAATCGCAGCCTGGCATTGCTCCATAGGGCGGGATTCTCACGCCGGATCGCGTTGACCTTGGTGATCAGCGGGCGAATGCTCTCGCGCCGGTCCCAGTTGCGGGGGCGCAACTCGTACTTCTCCGAGTCGGCGTACTCCTCGGTACCCGGGACCGCCTCGTTTTCGCAGTTCTCGAAGCCGCTATAGATACCGTAGGACGCCGCCAGCGTCGCCGCCAGCACAAAACGAATCTGAAATGCTGCCCGGCCGCCGTACTGCAGGTACTCCGGCAGGATATCGGGCGTGTTGGCGAAGAAGTTGGGCCGGAAGAAATCACGCACGGGCGCGCTGGTCAGCTCGGTCAAGTAGCCGATCAACTCCGGCTTCGTGTTGCGCCAGGTGAAATAGGTGTACGATTGATCGAAGCCCACCTTCGCCAGCGCGTACATGACCTTCGGCCGCGTGAACGCTTCGGAGAGAAAGACCGTTTCGGGGAATGGTTCGCGCACCTCCCGGATGAGCCACTCCCAGAAGCGAATCGGCTTGGTGTGAGGGTTGTCCACGCGGAAGATGCGCACGCCGGCATCGAGCCAGTGAAAGACGACCCGCTTGAGCTCCTGCCACAGGGCCCACCACTGGCGGCACTCGAAATCGAGCGGATAGATGTCCTGGTACTTCTTGGGCGGGTTCTCGGCGTACTTGATGGTCCCGTCGGGGCGGTGCCGGAACCACTCGGGATGCTCGCGCACGTAGGGATGATCGGGCGAGCACTGGAAGGCGAGGTCGAGAGCGACCTCCAGGCCCTGACGGCGCGCCGCATCCAGGAAGTGAGCGAAATCCTCTTCGGTCCCAAGCTGCGGATGGATGGCCGTGTGGCCGCCGTCCTCCGAACCGATCGCCCAAGGGCTGCCGGGGCTCTCGGGTGTCGCCAGCACCGTATTGTTGGGTCCCTTGCGCGCGGTGTATCCGATGGGATGGATCGGTGGCAGGTAGAGCACATCGAAGCCCATCTTGGCGATGCGGGGCAGATCGCGTTCGGCATCGCGCAGGCTGCCACTCGTCTCCGGGTCCGGACCGTAGGAGCGGGGGAACGCCTCGTACCAGGCGCCGACCCGGGCGCGCTCACGCACCGCCACCACATCCAACACAGCATCGGCCGCGGTCGAGGCCGAGCGATCGGGGTACCGGCCGGCCATGGTCGTCAACTCGGGCGCCAGGGCCAGCTCGATCCGCTCGGGCTCGGACGTGGCGGTGTCAGCCAGCGCGGCGGCCTGGGTCTCCAGCCACGCTTTGTCGGGGCCGCTGGCCCGTCCAGCCGCCTCCTTCACGAGCTCGGCACCCTCGAGCAACTCGGAGACGACCTCCAGGCCCGCGCCGAC
Organism: uncultured bacterium; assembly: GCA_964654025.1. Taxonomy (GTDB): domain Bacteria; phylum Eisenbacteria; class RBG-16-71-46; order CAIMUX01; family WJJG01; genus CAYQJL01. Next base: position 2,961 of record CAZZIF010000027.1, on the reverse strand, counting down.
CTTCTTCTCGAGTTCGTGGCGCCAGGAGCCGAAGCGATCGATCCAGGCCTCTACCGTGTAGTGGTGAGATCCCAGGCACTCGACCGGAAAGCTCCCCCACCAGCGGTCACTGGCCCCCTGCTCCATCGGCGCCTCTTGCCAGTCGCGCTGCTCGGCGTGCCGGTAACGCACCACCGCCTTGAGCTGATCGTGACCGTCGGCAAAGACATCCGCCGCGACGCTCACCTTCTCCCCGACGGTGCGCTTGACCGGATGACGGCCGCCGTCGACGCTGGGCTCTACGTTCTCGATCCAGGCACGCCGGTTCCACTCGGGAACGAGCGCTTCGGCGGCCTTCGTCCGCGATCGGCGGGTCGCCGCGGGCACATGTTCCTCTCTATTTCCAGGCATCCTTCCCACTCATTCGCTTCGGTCCCCCGTGCCGCGTCGCGGCGGTTCCAGGGACTGGTAGATATCGAAGATGGCGGCCGCCACGCGTTTCCAGGTGAACTCGGCCAATACCCGCCGGCGACCCTCGCGACCCATTGCCGCCCGCCGCTCTGGCGCGGCCAGCAAGCTCGACATCGCCTCGGCCAGTTGGGCCGTCAGACGCTCGGGGTCCGCCGGTTGCCCATCAGCCGACGATACCGCATCGACCTCGATCAGAATCCCGGTCTCCCCGGGGATCACGACGTCGGGAATTCCCCCAACGTTCGTCGCCACGACGGGCGTTTCACACGCCATCGCCTCGAGATTGATGATGCCGAACGGCTCGTAGATCGATGGACAACAGAAGAGCGCCGCGTGAGAGTAGAGTTCGATGGCAGCAGCACGATCGATGTGCTCGTGGATCCAGACGACACCTGAACGATCGCGCCGCAATCGCGCCACCGCTTCCGCCACTTCCTGTTCGATGGCCGGTGCGTCGGGAGACGCCGCGCACAGGACGATCTGCGCCTCACGCGGCAAACGATCGGCGGCCCGCAGGAAGAGATCGATCCCCTTCTGGCGGCTGATCCGGCCCAGGAAGAGCACATAGGGACGGTCCGGATCGATGCCGGCGTGCGCAAGGAATGTCGTCGATCGGGTCGGACGGTAGAGGTCGGGATCGATCCCGTTCGGAACGACGTGCAGTTTCGAAGCGGTGACCGGGTAGATCGAGCGGATGCGCTCCCTCTCGTTGGTCGAGACGGCGATCACGGCATCGGCCTGCGTGAGGACGGTACGTTCCAGCCAGAGAGAGACCTCGTAACCGCGTCCCAGTTGCTCCCGCTTCCAGGGTCGTAGCGGTTCCAGGGAGTGAACCGTCACCACCAGCGGTACGCCGTAGGCGAGGCCTGCCAGGACCCCGCCCATCGCGCTGTACCAGGTGTGGCAGTGCACCACGTCGGCATCGAGCGGCTCGGCGTTGAAGCGCAGCCCGGTCTCCACGGTCATGAGGGCCTTACGCACCGGCTGGGGGTGGTCGGCGAAGAGCCCGGGTCCGTACGGGTAGCGGCGTACCCGCGGCACCCGTTCGCCGGCGGTCCCTACCTCCGGCGACGGGGTAGCGCCCGCGTCCTGGCGCTCATCGAAGCACTTGACCTCCACATCCGCCAGGGCGGCCATGTGGGCCGCCAGGTGCTCGACGTGCACCCCCGCTCCGCCATAGACATGTGGCGGGTATTCCCGGGTCAGGTAGGTGACCCTCATGACAGCTCCTCGCTCGGGACTCAGGTTTCCTTTCTACCTGCGGGCCTCGGCCCGCGGCCGTGCGCTGCCTCTCTGACCGCCACATCCTGGTCGACCGCGCTGGTAGTCGGTCGCACTGGTAGTCGGCCGCGCTGGTAGTCGACCCCACTGGTAGTCGGCCGCACCATCAGAATGCATCCCCGGACCGATGAACTCGGACAGAGGAATCCCTCCAATCACGCCGGGGATTCACCCCAGCATCGATCGGAGGCAATACCCGCATCACGGAAGGCTTGCGGCGGCCGAGGCCGGGCTCTGGCCCCATCCACACGGTGGGAAGCAGTTCCACAACTGTGGTAGACTTGAGGTGATCACAGCCATGGTCTTCATCCTAGGGAGGTTCCGCATGGACTCGGTCTCTCGCTGTCTGCTGTCCTCAGGTGCCCATTCTCGGATCCGGGTTGCCGGCACTCTCATACTCACCCTCCTCGGTCTCTGCGCCAGCACCGGCGCCGCCGGAGCCGGCCAGATCGTGCAGACCTACGAGTTCGATGACCCCATCTGGGCGGATTCGGGTGACGGGCGCTCCCACGAGGTGCCCGCGCTCGGCACGGTCCTCCCGTTCGAGGTTCCGACGATCGCCGGTGCCCGCACGATCGGGCATCCGGGCACGCCGCAGCTTCCCATTCATGTCGCGCACATCCTGCTGCCCCCGGGCGAAGAGGTCTCGGCCGTGCGGGCGGTAGCCCTGGCTCCCACCGAAACCTCGCGGCACTTGCCGGCCCCGGCCGGGTCACCGTACCCACTCTCCTGGGAAGGGCCGGTCGAACCCACCGCCCCGAACGAGGATCTCTATGCCTCGGCCTCGCTCTATCCGGCCGAGGCCGCGCGATGGGTGACGACCCAGATCTATCGCGGACACCGGGTGGCCTACATCGAACTCTTTCCGTTGAGGGCCCGCCTGGCATCGGGTGAGGTGGACTTCTGCGGATCGCTTCAGTTGATCGTCGAAACCGCCCCGAGCGAGGCCGCCCTGGCGGCCAGCGCGCGCACCTACCGGCCCGCCGCGACCACCGCCGCCTGGCTGGAGCGCAACACCGACAACCCGGCTCTCGCCACCGAGTACGAAGCCGCCTACCGCCGCGGCGAACTGGTCCGGCCCGAACCGCCGGTGCGCTCGATCGTCGATCCGGCCGACCACTACCTCTACGTCATCATCACCAGCGAGTCGCTGGCGCCGGTCTACGAACCGTTGGCGGCCGATCGCACGGCGCGCGGCTTGTTTGTTAATGATGCGACGACCACCGAGAT
>CAZZIF010000026.1:0-25538 GCA_964654025.1 uncultured bacterium | reverse complement strand
ACGAGGTGTTCGTCGTCTGCGTGTGCTCGAGCGATGTCCACGTCTCACCACCGTCGTTGGAAAGATCGACGTCCCAGTAGTCGGTTCCCGGTGCGCTGCCGGCATCGTTGCAGTACCAGCGCCAGTAGTCGAAGGTCACCTCGGTGGCGCCGGAAAGATCGTAGACCGGTGAGAAGAGCGTGGTCTTGCCGCCGTCGACGTCATTGTAGCCGACACCTTGACCCGCGACGTGCTGACCTGTGACCCAGCAGTCCGTGCCGTCGGGGGTGTGATCGTCTTCGGGCTGTGCCTCGGTACCGACCGGATCAACCCGCACCCACAGGCCGGTAGAGGCATCGTCGTCGGACGCGCCGGCCCGCCAGCCGCGATCGGACTCCATCGCATGTTCGAACTCGTGTCCGATCTCGAAGTAGTGCAGCGCGTCGGGCGCCGTGCGCGGGCTCGTGCCCTGATGCTGTTCGACGTCCTCGGCAAACAGATAGTACTCGACGACTGTGCCTTCCGGCTGGGCGGGGATGGTGGTCGCGTACTCGTCCGGGTTGCCCGTGGGATCCATCGGGACATCCATCAACGCGCCGCCATCGACACGGTAATGAAGCGTCACGCTGGCCGGATCGACCTGGGCTCCTTCGTAACCGTAGACCACAGTTACGACCTCGTGGGCCGCGCCCGGGTTGGCCTGGAACGGCACCGGATCGTGAGCGAAGCTCACGCTACGCAGGCTGCCCGAGACCTCGATCATGTAGAGCGACGGCCAGAGGTTATCTTCGAACAAAGCATCTCGGCGGTATTCGGGCGGCCAGAAGCCGTCGCCGCTGTTCCCAATCTCGTTACTGAAACTGAAGATCTTGGTGTGCTCATCCTGCTGGCCGTAGTCCCAGTCGAAGCTGCCGCCGCAGACATCGTACAGGACATCGCCCGGCTGGCCGGGAGCGTAGCCGTTGTACATCGTCATCGCCTCGCCCATCTCCCGGAAGATCGCCTCGTCGGGCGTATCCTCGGTGGTGTATCCCCACGGATAGAGCGTGAGCTCGGCGTAGCTGTGCCAGCTCTGCCGCGTGATGAAATCGTGCTCGTTGATGAACTGCATCATCGCCTGCGTTTCAGGCTCGCTGCCGGCGGAAGGACCGCGATAGGTATCATCCCACGTGTAGCCACTGCTGCCCCAAGAGCAACCCCATTCATAGGGATAGTTGCGGTTGAGATCCACGCCGTAGCTGCCATCGCCATTGTCGCGCCGGTTCTTGCGCCACATGCCGCCACCGCTGGGGTTGGTCAGCTCGTTGTAGAGGAATCCGTCCGGGTTCACGATGGGAATGATGTAGATCTCGTTCTGGTCGACCAGATCGATGATCTCGGTGTTGCCGGCGTGGTACTCCTGAGCCAGATACTCGGCCAGCATCATGCCCATCTCCGAGGCCATGATCTCACGAGCGTGGTGCAGGCCATCGAAGAGCACCTCGGGCTCCCCGTCCTCATCGATCCCGGGATTGTCCGACACCCGGAAGCACCACAGATCATTGCCCTCGTGACTCTGGCCAATGGACCAGCGCGCGCTGATCACGTCCGGGTAGTCGGCGGCGAGCTGGTCCATCCACTCGATCGTCTCGGAGTAGGTGTGCCAGATTCCGAAATTGTCAGGGCGGCCCATGCGCGCGGCGTAGAATTCTTCCAGGTCCTCGTGCACGACTTCCGTGCGTGTGCCGGCGGCAAGAATCGACCCCAGGTTTTCCGGCGTCACCACGATGTCGTAATAGGCGCCCCGCCGACCGGTGGCGATATCCAGCCGGCCGTGATGCTGGTCGATGTAGTCCTGATCCTGTTCCGACTCGATGTAGAACCGCACCAGGGCGTGGTGCGGCGGATCTTCGGCCGCCTGAGATGCTGAGGCGAGCAGTAGACCAGCAGGCAGCAGAAGCGCGAAAATCACCAATAGCCGATTCACGGAAGACCTCCTTGCTGAGGATCGAAATGCGAGAGATGTAGCCAACCGCGAGCCCTGTCCTGGGGCCTCTGGGGGGATGGGACCAGCAGAACTCACCATTACTCATTGTAGCACATGTGCGGCGGGTCAGTGTGCGGATGATCGATTGGGGACTCATGGTTGCAGAAACGCCCTGGTCGGGGGCTGTACCGAGCGGTGAGGATCCGCATGGTTCAGAGATTGCGCTACTCCGAAATCCCTCGATCCGAGTACTCACTGTACCCGCCCTACCCGCCCTACCCGTCCACCGACCCGCCGGCCACGGAATCCATTGGCCCCTTGGGCCAGGATGATCTCCTCGGCCTGACCGGTTTCACCCTCCCGAACCCGAAGCAGAGCAGCATGATCGCGCAAGTAGAAGCTCGTCTCGGATTGCGCGACCGTCTCCGGCGCCACCTCCACTGCCTGGGCCCGGAATGCCGGCGCGTAAGGTTCGCCCAGCGCCATGGCGGCCAGGGTCCGATTGGCCGGTTGCCAGAAGAAGGTCTCGTAACGCCTCGATCAGTAGCGCATCCGAGTAGAGGGCCTCATCACAGCCCTCGAGACGGTTGTAGTTGGGAACGCCGGAGGATCGCTGCGCGTACGCCGGCAAGAAGACGCACGCGATGAGCAGGGCGCTCACCCACATGGTTGTTCTGACAACCCTCACTCGCAAGGAACGTATCATCGCCCCCCCTTCGTGGTCTCGAGCCGCAGGCACCCTACGTGCTCTCAACGCGGGGGCTGCGTTTCTCGGGAGGAGCCCTGAAGCCTTCGCGCAGCGCCCGCACGTCGGCGCCGCTCGGCTCTTGAAACACCTGCAGGTCGAAGATCGGCACCGCCGCCAGCACATGGTCGAAGATATCGGCCTGAATCCCTTCGTAGGCCGCCCATTCCTGGTTCCGGCTGAACACATAGATCTCGATCGGCAGTCCCTTGGGCGTCGGTTGGAGCTGGCGCACGAGGAAGGTCAGACCGGTGTGCACCTCCGGCTTGTCGCGCAGGTATCCCTGCAGGTAGGCGCGGAAGATCCCCACGTTCGTCAAACGCCGTCCGTTGATGGGCAGATCCTGATCGAAGCCTCGTTCGCGATTGAACGCATCGATCTCGGCCAGGCGCTTCTCGATGTGCTCGCTGACGTAGTAGACCTTCCTAAGCCGCTCGAGCAGTTCCCGATCGCAAAAGCGAATGCTGCTCATGTCGATGTAGACGGAACGCTTGATCCGCCGCCCGCCCGACTGCTGCATGCCGCGCCAGTTGCGGAACGTGTCGGTGAGCATCGCGTAGGTGGGAATCGTCGAGATCGTCTTGTCCCAGTTCTGCACCGACACGGTGGTCAAGGACACATCGATCACGTCCCCGTCCGCACCGTACTTGGGTACATCGATCCAGTCCCCGGGACGCACCATGTCGTTGCTCACGAGCTGAATGCCGGCCACCAGACCCAGAATGGGATCCCGGAAGACGAGCAGAAGAATCGCCGTGAATGCGCCGAGCCCGCTGAGCAGCACGATGGGAGACTTGCCGATGAGGGTGGCGATCACAACCAGGGCCACGGCGAAGATGCCAATGAACTTCGTCACCTGGATGATGGGCTTGATCGGGAGGCGCGCTGCCAGGCGCGTCGTGCTGTAGATTGCCAGGAAAGCGTTGAGCGCGGCAAAGATCACACCCACCACGGCAAGCGCGATATAGAGGAATGCCACGGTTTCAAAGATCTCGACCACCGTGTCGTAACGGCCGAAGACCACCGGCGCGCTGAGGTGCAGGATCAGCGCCGGCACCAGATGCGCCGCCCGGTGGAAGACCTTGGCTTCGATGAGCTTGTCATCGTAATGCGTTCGGGTGCGGGCGGCGATGCGTTCGATCACCCGTAGCAGGATGTTGCGGGTGAGAAGCTGGGCCACCATCATCGCGAGGACGAGGATGATCGTGGCGAGCAACGTCACGGTGAAGTCGGTCATGGACTGCGAGAGCCCCAGGCCGATCAGCCACTGATCCAGAGCATCCATGGGCGATCTCCCCCCTACCGGAACCACGTCCGAACTGATCTTCGATCCGGCATCCGAGCATACGCCATACTGAGAGGCGGGCAACTACGCTTTCCCGGCTCGCGGTCCCCAACCCGGGTGCGCCGGGGCCGGACCAGCCAGACGATGAGGGCTGCCGTGAGACTGAGGAAGTAGAAGGAAAGGAAGCGCCAGGCCGACATGGCCAGCGCGATGCCCTCCTGCGGCAACCATCCATCGTAGATCAGCAAGAACATCACTTCGGCACCGCCGGTCGCGCCGGGCGTGGGAATGAAGTTCATCGCGGTCAAACAGCACCATTGCAGGACCGCGGCGTGCAGCAGGTTGATCTCCATGCCCAAGCCAAGGAAGAGCACACCAGCCACCAGAAAGCGCGCGCTCCACTGAAAGACGGCGAGCAAGACGTTCCCGGCAAACAGCCACTTTCCCTCCCCGCGCGTGAGATCGGTGACATGCTTGGCATCGGCCAGGGTGCGGCGCACGCGCTCGTGGATGATCCGCAGGATAGAGAAGCGCCGCCCAAACCGATCGAGCGCGAGCAGGATTCCCAGTAGGATGGCGAAGGCAGCGGCAACGGAGCCTCCCCGCTCGGTCAACGTCCTGAGCAGAACGCTCATCCAGGAGGCCTCCGCGAGATCCAAGACAAACCAGGCGGACGGGATCACGATCAGCGGGAACAGGGCGCTCTCGAACGTTCCGACCATCATGAGCCCCAGCGCCGTCCCCGAGCGCAGACCTTGCTGCATCAGCAAGGCCGCCTTGAATCCTCCCCCTCCCATTGCCGATGGACTGATGGCCGCCCCAAGTTCGCAAACCAGCACCATCCGTACGACCCGGGCGAAGGAGAGCGGATGCCGCAGGAAGCGCAGCCATCGCCACAGCCTCCACGCGTTGAAGAACCAGGGAAGCAACACCAGCACGACTGCCAAGAGAAGAAAGCCGGGGGAGATCTCCAGTACATCACCAAGCCGTGTGTGATCTGTGCGCAGGAAGGTGTAGGTCAGATTCGCGAGCATACCCGCCGGCAAGAGCCAGATGAGCTTCTGGAAGACCGCACCGAGTAGAGACCATCCCTCCGCACCGCGACGGAGTCGCGAAGGCCGGTCAGCGAGTGGAGCCATAGCGTCCTTCGAACGCCAGCGCGGACTCGACCGGCGGCGGCGGGGCAACCGGCGCACAAATCGATGCTTGAGTCTCGGCTAGCGCTCGCTGGTCCAGCCCCGGGGAATGAAGCAGTCGCTCGTAGGCTTGAAGCAAGCATCGGAAGACGCGTTCCCAGGCGTACTCGCGTTCGACGGCCCGGCGCGCAGCCTGGCCCATCGCCACCGGATCCGCCTCGAGTACCTCCATCATCCGACGGGCCAGGTCGCGGACATCGTTGGGCGCGGCCAACCGTCCATGATCGGGTCGTACTCGCTCGATGAGGGCCCCCGCTCGCACACCAACGACCGGAAGGCCGCTGGCCTGTGCCTCGACCACCGACAGGCCGAAGGTCTCGTAGGGTCCGGCAGTCACATACATGTCGGCTGATGCCAAGAGGCGTGCGAGCGCCGGCTTACTTTCGAGGTACGGCCGAACTCGCAGATAGGGGCACGCTGCCGCCCGTTCCCGAAGATCGTTCGCAAGGGGCCCCGCACCCAGCAGAACCAGCCGGGCATTGAAGCGACCGGGCAGCCGTTCGACCGCTTTGACCAGGTCGATCACGCGTTTCTCGGCATCCAAACGACCGCAGTATATGAGGATCCTGTCCTGTGGGCGAAGGCCGAAGCCGGTCCACACCGAGCGGTCTCGATTGGCCGGATGAAACTGCTGGATGTCGACACCCAGCGGCACGTAGAGGCATCGTTCGACACCCAGCCCGCGCAGACGTCGCACCAACCGGTGCGAGGCGGCGACGGTGAGATCGCAGGCCTGATAGACACGGCGTGCATAGCGGTATCCGGCATCGCGCAGTCTTCCGGCCACCCATGGCCCGGCCACCTTCTGCGCCGGCATCCTCAGGTACACCTCGGGGAAGTCGGTGTGGTAGTAGCCTACGATCGGCACGCTGGTACGCTTGTGGTATTCGGCAGCCACCCATGGCAGTAGATAGGGACTGCCAACTTCGATCACATCGGGGGCGGCTTCGGTCAGCGCTGCCAGAATACGTCCTGGGCGCCACATGAAGCGGTAAGCAGTTCCACCGGGTATGCGCGGCGCAGCGACTTCAATCTTGGTGAGACGCCCGGTGCGGGTACAACGATCTTCCGGACCGGGCACTACCAAAACGTGATCATGCTCGGTCATCTCGGCGATGTAGCGCCGTTTCGCATCAAGGTACGTGCGAATGCCCCCGCTGAAGGGTGTGTACCATTGCACCAGGTCACACAGCTTCATGTGTTCGTCCTATGGCGGCTCGTCTCAAGTCCTCTCGCCTTCGTCAGGGATGCCTGTGGATCCTCTGCCTGATGATCCTCTGCTTGATGATCCTCTGCGTCGAGTATGAGGTCAGAACGAGCATCCGGTTGCCCTCGCGTTCGGTCCTCATGTTCTTTCGGTGAAACAGGCCCGCTCATGTGTTTGTAACGGCAGGCTAGGAATCACCCAATCCAGTTCTCGATATTGTGCCCCCGTCAATGCGCACTTGACGGAGGGCCACGACGATGCGGGTAGCTATCTTCTCCGAGACCTTCTTGCCGAAATGGGACGGGGTCGCCAACACCGTGTGCCATCTGCTCCAGCATCTCGAGGAGCGCGGATGGAACAGCCTGGTTTTCGCGCCCCAGGGCGCACCCTCGAGCTATGCGGGTGCGCCTGTGGTGGGCTTGCCCTGTTTCGGACTGCCCTTCTATCGAGAGCTCAGGTTGGTCCATCCGCTCGTCGATGTCGAAGAGCGGCTTCGCGCGTTCGATCCCGATGTGATCCACGTCGTCAACCCCGCATTCCTCGGCCTGGTGGGAATCCGTCAGGCTCGCAGCCTCGGCCGACCAGTCGTGGCTTCCTATCATACCGATCTTCCCGGATACGCTTCCGTCTACGGTGTCGGGCTCTTTCGAGAAACGCTCTGGTCGTACTTCCGGTGGATTCACAATCAGGCTGATCTCACGCTGTGTCCCTCGAACTACACGCTTCGCCAGCTCGAGGCGAACGGCTTCGAACGTCTGGGTGTGTGGGGACGCGGAGTGGACGCTGCCCTCTACAACCCTTATCGGCGCTCGTCCGCAATTCGCCGCCGCTGGTTTCCGGACGACCCCGACACGCCCATCCTGTTGTACGTCGGACGCCTGGCCGCCGAGAAACGCCTCCATATGCTTCGTCCGGTCCTGGACGCCATTCCGGAGGCGCGATTGGTCCTGGTCGGTGACGGACCGCTGCGGCAGGAACTCGAAGAGCTTTTCGCGGGCACCGCGACCGTCTTCGCCGGCTACCACGAAGGGGAGGCACTGGCCGAGGCCTATGCCTCCGGTGACATCTTCGTCTTTCCGTCGAACAGTGAGACCTTCGGCAACGTGGTTCTTGAATCGATGGCCTCGGGCGTGCCGGTTGTTGCCGCCGATGAAGGAGGCCCAGTGGACCATGTGCACGATGGCGTCAATGGCTATCTGTTCGACCGGGACAGCACGGATCATCTGATCGAGCGCGTCCAATACATGATGAGCCATCCCGTCCATCGGCTCGAACTCGGTCTTGGCGCACGCGCCTATGCCGAACGGCAGTCCTGGGGCGATATTCTGGACGGGGTGCTTGCTGACTACTGCCGGTTGGCACACGCGTATCCGGCCGCGGGGATTCTCGATGAGCGCGGCCCGGTCAGGACGGCCCCGCTCTCCGGATGGTCCGGAAGCGTCGGCGAGGGCGTGCGCCGCTTGCGCAAGATCCTGATTGGCCCACCGGCATGACCACTCAGGCCCAGTCGACCACTCCCCGCACGGTGATCCACTCCCCGCACGGTGATCCACTCCGCGCACGGTGATCCACTCCGCGCACGATCATCCACTCCAGACAGCACCATTTGCCTCCGCGCACAGTCAGCCACAAGAGCGCTCGTGACAGCCGCTCCTCCCGAGGCTTGGGGGCAGGAGTTGGTGCGAGGCCGGTTCGCATGGTAGGATTGGGGGTTGGCCCTTGGATAGCCGCTCCCTAGGTTTCCACGGGCATCCTTGATCGGATTTGGGCAGGAGGTCATCCGACGTGAAGATTCATCTCGAGTGTATGAGCTGCTTCGTCCGCCAAACTCTCGAATCGGTGCAGATGGCCAGCGACGATCCCATCGTGCACGAACGCGTCCTGCGCAGGGTCCTGGCGGAACTCTCCGAAATCGACATGCGCCGCACTCCTCCCGAGATGGCCCGCCAAATCCACCGTCTGATTCGGGCGGAGACCGGTTGCGCCGACCCGTATCGCGAGATCAAGCAACGCTTCAACCGTTATGCCCTGTCCGTACTGCCAGATCTCGAGCGGCGTGTGCGCACCGCCGAAGATCGGTTGGAGATGGCGGTGCGTCTGGCGATTGCGGGCAACGTCATCGACTTCGGCGTGCACGGCCACATCAACGAGGATCACGTACGCGATGAGGTCGACCAGGTCGCCTCGGCTCCGCTCAACGGTAACGTCGATGAACTGCGTACGGCGCTGAGCCACGCCCGCACGGTGCTCTACTTGACCGACAATGCCGGCGAGATCGTCTTCGACCGCGTGCTCATGCAAGAGATCGGTCGAGGGGAGAGTGCGCCAAAGATCACCGCGTGCGTCAAGGGCCACCCCGTGCTCAACGACGCGACGCTCGAGGATGCGCGTGAGGCCCGGCTTATCGAGCTGGCCGATGTCATCGACAACGGACTCGATGTGCCCGGTACCATTGTGAAGGACTCCAGCCCCGCTCTTCAGGATGCCTTCCGGGAGGCGGACGTTGTCATCGCGAAGGGCCAGGGGAACTTCGAAACCCTGAACGAGTCCTCCCGCCCGGTGTTCTTTCTCTTCAAGGCCAAGTGTCCGCTTATTGCCCGTCTGGTCGACCGGCCGCAGGGAAGCTTGATGCTGGTCGCCTCGCCGGCCTCGGCCTCCGGTGCGCTCACTCCTTGAAAGGCATCGCCAGCATCTCGATCTGCTCTTCGGTGAGCGGCGTCCCATACTCTACGTACTGGACGGTTTCGGGCCCGTCCTCTTCGAGAGGTGTCCATCCGTCGCCGTTCTTGTCGAGGTAGACCCACTCCAGGCGGCCGTCGACCACCGGCACAACGCCCTTCCAGGTCACCGGAGAGCCGTCTTCGTAGGTCATCATGGGAACGGTCTTGCCTTCCTGGAGCCGTTTGACCGCTTCGTTGCCGTGGCAATCAGCACAATCCCTACCCTTGGGCTGGACGGCATGGGAGAAGTAGGGCCCGTAGCAAACGAACCTCTTGTTCTGGAAGACGATCGTCATCGCGGTCGCCGAGGTGACCTTGCCTTCGTGGTTGATCAGCAGCAGCCAATCCTGCATCGGAAGGAATGTACCCTTGCGGCTCCCGGTCTCGAGGAAGGTATCCATGTGGCAATTCATGCAAGCGGTCGTGGCAGCGACGTGGCAGGCCGCGCAGTCGAGCTTGCCTTCGTGAATCGTGTGCGGCCGGATGTCGGATGTGGATTCGGCATGGCAATCCAGGCAACTGGTCTTGACCGCGTTGGCATCGCGCATGGAGCGGTAGCTCTGGCCGTCCCCGTGTACGTCGGCGGCGCCATGGCAGTCCGTACACTGCTGCCCATGCACATCCACGTTGCCGGCTACCTCGCACATCCGATAGGTCAAGGCCTCGCGGCTATGGCAGGTGAGACAAGTAGCCGTCTGCTGCGCGTGGGATGTGCTGTAATTGCACGTGCCCGCTTCTTCGTTGCGCTCGGCGTGACACTGGTCGCAAGACTTCACGTGGCAGTTCGAGCAGTCCAGATCGCGGTAGGGAATGCCGGTCAGATTCATGAGCCCACCCTCTTCCTCGTACCAGTAGCGCATCCCTTCGCCGGTGGCATGAAGGCTGGTGGAGAAGCAATCATCTTCTCCGGCCACCGATGGGAGACAGGCTCCCAGTACGGAGACACTCACCCCCAACGCCACCAGCACCGTCACGGCTTTCCTCATCGGCGATCCTCCTCTCGATTGCGGCCAGTGAAGACACGAGCTAGCAACTGTATTGCAATAGGAAGTGTGCATGAGCTACCATGTAAGCGCAACAAATATGCAACTTGGGTCGACTGGCATCCATCCGGTCGCTCACCGCTCCGAAGAGACAGGCCGGCCGACTCTATTCGTCCAACTGCCTGCCAAAAAGGAAGTTGCGATTCTCAATTCTCCTGCGCCGGTCGCAGACGAGGAGGTTCGATATGATGTCACCGGTTCCTTCCCTGGCATCGCGCCGCATCGGCGAGATCGGCGCGTCAGCAATTCACGAAATGACCCGTCTTTCGGCACAGATCGATGACGTCGCGTTTCTCTCCTGGGCCAAGCCCACCAGTGATACCCCGGCCCACATTCGCGAAGCGGCGGTCAAAGCCATTCGCGACGGACGCACGGGCGGCTACTCCCCCGCGTCCGGACTGCCCGAGCTTCGCGAGGCCATTGCGAAGAAGCTCTCACGCGACAATGGGATCGACGCCAAGGCCTCGGAGGTGCTCGTCACCGTCGGCGCCATCGAAGGTCTTTCGGCAGCCATCTTCGCTGTCGTCGACCCCGGGGACGAAGTCATCCTGCCCTCGCCAACCTATTCCACGCACATCCGTCAAGTGATCCTGGCCTCCGCTCGGCCAGTGCTGGTCGAGTGCAACGAGAAGAGTGGCTTCGCGCTGGACGTGGACGCGGTGCGCCGCGCGATCACCCCGCGGACCAAGGCGATCCTCTACTGCTCACCAAGCAATCCCACCGGCACGGTCTTTCGCGAAGAGGATCTGCGACAGATCACGGAGCTGGCCCTCCAGCACAACCTGGTCGTGATCACCGATGAGGCCTACGAGTACTTCATCTACGACGACCACGAGCACTTCAGCATCGCATCGATCCCAGAGATGCGGGCCCATGCGATCAGCTGCTTCACCTTCACCAAGACCTATGCGATGACGGGCTGGCGGATCGGATACCTCCACGCCGATGAAGAGATGATCCCCCAGATCACAAAGGCGCACATTCCGCTGGCCATCTGCGCGCCCGTCGTCTCCCAGCACGCCGCTTTGGCGGCCTTGGAGGGACCGCAGGACTGCATCGCTGCTTTCCGGGAGCACTACCGATTGGCCCGCAACCGCATGTGCGCCCGGCTCGACCAGATGAGTCAGGTCTTCGCATATCACAGGCCAGGCGGCTCGTACTTGATGTTCCCGAGGATCTTGGACGCCGAGGGGGCGGACTCGACCGCGTTCGCCAAGAGACTTCTCCGCGAGGCGCACGTGTCAACCACACCGGGAATCGCCTTCGGACCCAATGGAGAGGGCCACGTGCGGATGTCCTTCTGCGTGCCTGAAGAGACGATCGATCTGGCCTTCGATCGTTTGGAGGCGTTCTTCCTCCGCCGAACCGCTCGAGTACCCACGCGCGGGAACTCCTAGCCATCCGACTGCCGACGGGCAGGCAGACTTGGGCGGCGTTGAGTCCGGACGGCGTTGAGTCCGGGCGGCGTCAAAGCCGGGCGGCGACGACGCGCACCAGCTGCGCGACGACGAGGGGCACGAGGCTCAAAGGCAAGATGAGCGACCAGCCGCCAAGGCCCGGCGGGGCAATGCCCAGGACGGTGGCGAGCGGACCGACATAGGGCGCGGCAACCAGTAGCGCCAGACTGAGGGCAATCGCCGCCCAGACATAGGTATTGCGGGTAACCTCGTTCTTCCAAACCCCCGAGGCGCCCGAACGCATGTTGAACACATGCCACGTGCGGGCCAGGGCCAGCGTCAGGAACGACACGGTCACCGCGCCGGAACCGCCCGTTTCGGAGGCTCCGCCCGCCAGAGCAAAGCCAGCCAGCACCGGCACGCAGATGAGCGCCCCATAGGCCAGAATCGCCCACCAGTGCGCGCGTGTGAGAATGGCCTCGCCACGCGGCCGGGGAGGACTCTCCATGACGTGCGGCTGGTGATGTCCCAGGCCCAGCGCCAATGCCGGAAAGACATCGCTGATCATGTTCAGGTAGAGGATCTGTAGCGGCAGCAGGGGCAAGGGCCACCCAAGAATCAGCGCAACGACCACGATCATGATCTCACCCACGTTGCCCGACAGCAGGAAGAGCACGAACTTGCGGATGTTATTGAAGATGATCCGTCCCTGCTCGACGGCCGCGGCAATGGTTCGAAACGCGTCATCCCGCAAGATGATGTCTGCGGCTTCCTGAGCTACCTGCGTACCGCGCCGCCCCATGGCCACGCCGATGTCGGCCTTTTCCAACGCGGGCGCGTCATTGACGCCGTCGCCGGTCATCGCCACGATGTCGCCCTCTTCTTGAAGTTCGGCCACGAGGTTCAGTTTGTCCTCGGGAGAAATGCGAGCATACACCGACCGACGGTCCCCGTTTGTCCGTAACCCGATTTGGTCGGCGATACTCATGGCCGTCTCGCGCTGATCCCCGGTCACCATCACCACGCGCAGACCCGCCCGCTGAAGCTTGTCGATCTCCTCGGCAATCCCCGCGCGGGGCGGATCCTGCAGACCCACCACACCGAGCAGGGTGAGATGGTCGCCCTTGAACTCGCTTCGCTCCGAAACGCTGGTCTCGGCCAGGGCGAGCATTCGCAAGCCCTCGGCGGCGCGTGCTTCCACTTGTTCTCTCCAGGCACGGCGATGCGCCTCGTCCATGGCTTGCTCGGTGCCGTCAGGGGTCCGGAACGCGTCGCAGGCTTCCAGCAACACCTCGGGCGCCCCCTTGACGGCCACCCGCACGCCCTTCTCCGCTCGATGAAACGTGGACATGCGCTTCTTCTGCGAGTCGAACGGATCCTCGCCGAGCTTGGGAAATGCTTGATTGATCTCGTCTTCACGAACGCCTGCTTTGCGAGCCAAACGCAACAGCGCCGTTTCCTCGGGCACGCCCTGCTCATCGTCACCATCAAGGACGGCATTGTTGCACAGCACCGCGACCTCGATGGCGGCACGCATCAACGGGCTTCCGTTCGCTTCGAACTCCTCGTTGACGATCGCGCGCTCGAAGGCCGGCTCGGAACCGCTCGCCAACAGAATCTCGGTCGCACGCATACGATTCTCGGTAAGCGTTCCGGTCTTGTCGGTGCAGATCGTGGTTGTCGAGCCCAGTGTTTCCACCGATGAGAGGCGGTTGACCACGGCGTTGCGCTTCGCCATGCGCCACATCCCGCGGGCCAGGGCAACGGTGGCGACAATCGGCAGGCCTTCCGGGATCGCGGCGATCGCCAGAGCGACCGCGGTCTTCAAGATCAACACCGGCTCGGTCCCCGTCAGCAGGCCGCTCACGGTGACCAGACCCGCGATCACCAGCACGACCCAGATGAGTCGCCTGCCGAGAGCATTGAGGCGCCGTTCCAGTGGAGACATCTCGGGTTCGGCCTGCTCTGCCATGGCAGCGATGCGGCCCAGTTCGGTTTCCATCCCGGTGGCGACCACCAAGCCGCGGGCGGATCCCTTCACCACGGATGTGCCTTTGAACACCATATTGTCGCGATCGGCCAGCGGAGCCTCTTCCGCAACGGGCGCCGTGTCCTTCTCGACAGCTTCCGACTCCCCAGTGAGAGCGGACTCGTTGATCGCGAGCTCGTTCTCCTCGGCAAGACGTAGATCCGCTCCGACCAGATCCCCTGCTTCGAGCAGGACCAGGTCACCGGGAACAAGCTCGGTCGAGGGGACCTCGCGCTCTTCACCGTCGCGGATCACTCGGGAGGACGATTGACTCAGGCTGCGCAAGGCTTCCATCGAATGCGTGGCACGGAGCTCGGTGAGGAAGCCGATCGTCACATTGATGAGCAGTGCGGCTGTAATGGCGGCGCCTTCGATCCACTGGGAGAAGACAAACGAGGCGCCGGCCGCGGCGATCAGCAAGAGAGGGATGAGGCTCTTGAACTGGTCGATGAAGATCGCACCGGCCCCGCGGCGTTTGCGTTCGCGAATGCGATTCGGCCCGTACCGCCGCCGGCGGCGGCGTACGGCCTTAGCACTCAATCCTCTTTCTAAGGAGATACCTGTTGCCTCGGCCAGGCCCTCGAACGACTGGGTCCAGGGAGATCGAACCATGGAGGGGGTGTCCTGGTCGGGTGCATCCGGCATGCCATCTCTCCCCTGCAACTAGCGTTGCGAGGCCGGCACCCGTTTGGGGGCAGACCGGGACTCCGTCGCCGGCGGCGGCTGCTGCTCTTCCAGCGTTCGCCCATCCACCTCGATCCCCAGCACACACTTCAGTGCCTGGTCCACATGCTCGATCCAATGAAACTTCACCTGTCGGCGGGCGTCTTTGGGAATATCCTCCAGGTCCTTGCGATTCCGTTCAGGCAGCATGATCTCCTTGATCCCAGCCTGCACGCCACCGACGACCTTCTCCTTGATCCCACCCACCGGAAGCACCAAACCGCGCAGGCTGATCTCACCGCTCATCGCCAGCCTACTGCGGATCGGCTGCTTCTTGAACAGGGAGGCCAGTGCCACGAAGATCGCAATTCCGGCGCTCGGACCATCCTTGGGCGTGGCGCCGGCGGGGACGTGGATGTGAATGTCGCTTTGGCTGAACGCATCCGAGTCGCACCCCAGGCTCGATGCTCGCGCCTTGACGAGACTCAGACTCGCCTGGGCACTTTCCTTCATGACGTCACCTAGATGCCCAGTCAGGATGAGGTTGCCCTTGCCGGCGTAGCGAGCGGCCTCGATGAAGAGGATGTCGCCGCCCGCCGGTGTCCAGGCCAGCCCCGTAGCGACACCCGGCACACTCAGGCGCATCGCCAGCTCGCTTTCGAACTTGCGAGGCCCCAGGATGGTGGGGAGGTCGTCGGGTTCGATCTTGACGTGCTCGGCCTTGCCCTCGGCGATGCGGACCGCCGCCCAGCGAAAGGCCGAACCGATTTCACGCTCGAGATTGCGGCAGCCGGCTTCACGGGTGTAGTGGCGCGTCACCATCCGCAACGCTTCATCACTGATCTCGACCTGGCCTTCCTTCAATCCGTTGTACCCGCGCTGACGGGCCACCAGATAGCGCCGCGCGATCTGGACCTTTTCATCCTCGGTGTAGCCAGGCAACTCGATCGTCTCCATCCGATCGCGCAAAGGACCGGGAATCGTGTCGAGGACGTTGGCGGTTGCGATGAACATGACCTGGCTGAGATCGAAGGGCACCGCCAGGTAGTTGTCCTGAAACGTATCGTTCTGCTCGGGATCGAGTACTTCGAGCAAGGCTGATGAGGGGTCCCCATGGAAGCCGGCCCCCAGCTTGTCGACCTCATCCAGCATGAACACCGGGTTGCGCGTGCCGGCTTTGCGGATGCTCTGGATGATATTGCCGGGGAGGGCTCCCACGTAGGTGCGCCGGTGTCCCCGGATTTCGGCTTCGTCGTGAATGCCGCCCAGACTCTGTCGCACGAATTGGCGGCCCATGGCCCGCGCAATGCTCTTGCCCAACGAGGTCTTGCCGACCCCCGGCGGGCCAACGAAACAGAGGATCGGGCTCTTCCCCTCCGGATTGAGCTTGTGGACGGCCAGGTGCTCCAGGATGCGCCGTTTCACCTTGTCGAGGTCGAAGTGGTCTTCATCCAGGATCTCGCGCGCGCGCTCGATCTCGATGGCTTCCTCGCTGAGCTTCGACCACGGCAGCCCGGTGAGCCAATCCAGGTAGCTGCGGACCATGGAGAACTCGGCAGCGGCCTCGGGCATGCTCTGCAAGCGTCGCAGCTCCTTGCGCGCCTGTTCCTCGGCCTCCTCGGGCATGCCGGCCTTCTCGATCGCCTCTTCTACCTCCTGGACCTGCGTTTGCCGGGTATCACCCTCTCCCAACTCGCGCTGAATCGTATGAAGTTGCTCGCGCAGCAGGTACTCGCGTTGCCGCTTGTCCATCGTCTCTCGGGTACGTTCGTTGATCTCATGTGAGATGCGCAGAACCTCGATACGACGCGACAACAGCTCGATGGCCCGGTCTAGCCGTGGTTGCAAGGGAATCAGCTCCAGGATCTCCTGCTTCTGACTGGGCTCGATATCCATCAGTCCGGTCACCAGGTCCGCCAGCGTGGAGGGGCTCTCCATCGTCTGAATCGCCTTCACGGCCTCCCCGGGCGTCTCGGGCAGCAGCCGGAGCGCGGTCATCGCCTGCTCCCTCAAATGGTGGACCCGAGCCTCGATCTCGGTCGAGCGTTCCTCCGGTTCTGGAATCTTCTCGATGCGCGCCACGTGGAACGGATAGCCGGCGAGAAACTCCAGTGCCCGGAAGCGCGAGGTTCCCCGGCAGATGAGGTGATGGGCCCCGTCTTCATCGGTGATGTAGCGCAGGATGTCGGCCACGGTGCCAACGCGATGGAGATCCTCCGGACCCGGTTCCCTGATATCGGACTCCTTCTGCAGCAAGAGCCCAACCGGGAGTTCGGTGCCCGCGGCTTCTTGCGCAGCCGCTTTCGACATCTTACGCCCGATGGCGATCGGCAGGATCATTTCGGGAAACATGACGAGACTGCGCATGGGGATAAGGATCAGCGCATCGGAGGGGAGTTCCAGCGGCTCCTGACCGCGATCTTTCCGTTTCGGCGATCTCTGACCGGTCGCGGCCGGTTCCTGCACCTCGGCAGTGTCCCTATCCCGTTCCTGGCGGGCGGTATCGTCCTGAGCTGCCATGCCTGCTCCTTGTCTCATTCGGGTGCTTGCCGGGCGGCAACGCCCACGCGCTGAAGATCCACCACCAGGCACCCATTCTCCACCTTCTGCTCCTTGATCTTGTACTTGCCCCTCGGGAGCGCCAGCGCCCGCTCGAAACGACCGTGCGGGATCTCGAGGCGGTCCATGCGTGCGCCGTGGCAGGGGCGCGGGATGGAACGAGCGGCTTGCATGACCAGCTTCCCATCCCAAAGCCCAACCTGGATCCGCTGCGGATCGACTCCCGGAAGCGCAACGAGAACACAGTAACCATCGGGGGTCTGGAACACGTCGACCGGAGGCTCCCACAGCGGACCCAGTGATCGCGATGCCATGAGCTCGAAGAATCTCCGATGCATACGCTCCGCGCGTTCCATCGACTCGAATGCCCGCAACCACATCCAGGTCGTGGGATCTCGATATCGCATAGGTACCTCGATCAAATGCTCTGCCCGCAGGCGGTGCAGCGGCCGGTCCTCTCCTGCGGCGCCGTAACCACGCCATCTCTTGCTGGACCCAGTCTGGAGTTTGGTGACACGTTTGAACAAGGGCGCGACCCCCAAGCGGCCCGCGGCAGAGAACCGTTCGCTCGATAAGGGATTCCCCCAGCGGTCCTTTGGCAATCCACCCTCGAGGCGACCCTGTGCAGCCCGATGGAGACCTGCCGTCACCTGAAGAATAATCGGCCGGAACGGAAACAGCACATCCGATCCACAAAGGGAGGAAACCATGTCGATTGCCAAGGTCATCGAGATCACGGCCGAATCCACCAAGAGCTTCGACGACGCTATCGAAGATGGTATCAAGCGTACCGGCGAAAGCCTTGACAACATCAAGAGCGCGTGGGTCAAGGACCAGGAGGTCCATGTCCGTGATGGCAAGATCGAGACCTACCGCGTGACGCTCAAAGTGACATTCATTCTGAAATAGTGCGAAACAGTTTGCAGGAAGACGTGCGACGCTGCCGGTCGGCGCTACTCGGGCGGCGCTACCGGTCAGCGTCACTCGAGCAGCGCTACCGTTCAGCGCTACTCGGCGGCGCTGCCGGGCGGCGCTACTCGGGCCTGGCTGTCTGCGGGTGCCGCACGTCCGCGCTACTCGCGCGACGCTGCTTCGTGACGCTGATTTCCAACGCTGTTTGGTAACATCACCCGGGAGGTCCGCATGAATCCATCTGCTCCCCGCCGGTATGCGTTCGGCGGCTGGATCCTTTTCACCACTCTGCTGGCGGCATGGCTTGGATCGAGTTTGACCGGGTGCGATGACGACGACGCCACGTCTCCGGAATCCCTCACCTGCGCCTTCACCCCCCAAGATGTGCTCGAGACGGTGCCGGCGTTCGTCGAGTTCGAGTCTACCGTTGCCGGCGGACGCACACCCTACCTTTACAACTGGGACTTCGGTGATGGTTACACCAGCACCGAAGCCCATCCCACGCACACCTTCAGCGTCACCGGCACGTATCCCGTGACCCTCACCGTCAGCGACGCCGACGGGACGACATGCCAGAGTGACGGCGTCGTGGAGGTAGGGCCTGCGGAGTTCACGTGTTCCATCGATGCTACGCCTACGCGGGGTCCGGCCCCGTTGGGAGTCGAGTTCGAGGCTGAGATCATTGGTGGGCAGACCCCCTACGCGTTCCTGTGGGACTTCGCCGATGGGAAGACCAGCACGACCCAGGACCCGGTGCATACCTTCGATGAGCCCGGCTTGTATCCGGTGCAGCTTCAGGTCATCGACGGAGCGCAGGACTCCTGTCACACGGCGATCGACATTCACGTAGAATGATGCCCCCGCGAGGGGTTCGTCCGTCGCGCGGCCGGACCGATCCCATGTTCCACGCCACTGTCGACTACCATCCCGGCGCGATCACGAATCCGAACTGCCCTTTGGTCTCCGGGCGCTGAAAGGGTCGTGCATAGTAAACTTGTGCTACCAGAGCCCCGAACAGGTTGAACCGAACAGCAGCTCCACTGCTGAAGACCGGGACCCGTCCACGAACGCTGTCAGAGAGACGCCATGCGGGTGGATCCGTCTGCGTCCAGGCCACACCCCCGTCCAAAAACGCCACGACAGTCGTCGGTAGATACGGCATGTTCACGAGGCCGTACCGGCTGTTGCCAAGAAGCGGAACCCGCACTTCGAGGTTCAGGATTCCCACGCGGGATCCGAGGAGCCGGTCCACGGGGCCGGCTTCCTCATCATCTGGATCGTGGCTCGCCTCCCATGGTTCGATCGAAGCCAGGTCGTATCCTCGCACCAGGGTGGGATAACCCAGATAGAAGGCGCTCAGCCGGTCGCTCTCGGCGTCCTCGAGGTAGCGGCCCTGGTGTAATAGTCGACCAGCCAGGATCACGGGATACGAGTCCAGGTAGTGCCGGTAGTCGGCCGCGACATGTAGGTAGCGGAGAGACCCAAACGTGGGTTCGACTTCGAGACGGTAGCGATGGCCCCGAATCGGGCCGGTGAACGCAGCAAACGAATAGTCACCAACGTAGGCCAGGTTGAGGCTGACCAGATCCAGCGGTGATGGAGCATCGCCGGAATGTATCCAGGAGTCGACCACGCTCCCCTCGTAGACCAGAATCTCCTGCCATTCCCGGTCGTAGCTCAGGTGGCTGTAGCCCAGGCCCGCCTCGATCCGCCGGTACCGCGACAGGGGGTATTCACTCAACAGCGCCGCTCGCTCGAGAAAAATCCGTTCCCGCAACAGGCCCGTTCGCCAGGCTTCCACACGCTCATCTCCAACGGTCGTACTATCGCGGCCATAGCGAACGGCCATCGAGCGAAACGGTATGTGGGCCGCCATGAAGCTCAGGTTCGTGCGGTGCTTCAAGAGCTGATAGGTGACCTGCGCACCGATATCTTCAATTCCCCCATTGACCTGGGCGTCTACGGCCAGGCGCCGGTTGCCGAGCATGTCCCCCCACAGCATGTGAACGCCGCCACCCAGGTAGGTCGAATACCGATCGGCGACAACTCCCACTCGAACCTGCCCGATGCGCAGGAGCTCAAGGCTGGCATCGTATGGCTCGATCGCATAATCGTCTTCGCCACTGGGCAAGCCGGAAACGGCATCCTTCAAGCGGCGATCGACAGCGGTCTCATCTGCCGTGTCGTCGGCTCGGACTTGTGGATAGAGCTGACCCTCGAGTTCGTCACCGCGAAGAAGTCGCATCTGTCGACTGCCCGCATGGAAGGTGGTCAAGGCCACCGATCCCGAATCCGCTGCTACGGAAAGCGTTGGAGAGAGTTCGGTCAACCCGGTGATGCCGGTAGCAATCCTGGTGATCCGGTACGCTTGCGCATCTTCGAGATCATATCGGAAGAGGTCGTTGAACCCGTCTGGATTCGCAACGAAGAGCAAGGAACGTCCATCCGGCGTGAACTGGGGGCTCAGATGGTGCGTGGCGCCCGGCAGCCGGATGACCCGGAGACTGTCACTGGCCAAGTCCAGCAAGCCGATCTTCATACTACCGGCCTCGAGTCGATCCAGATGGGTGTCCTCGCCCCGCTCGGTCATGAACGCGATGCGGCTTCCGTCAGGTGACCATGTGGGCTGGAGCTCACAATAGCGGTCGGACGTGCGTCGCTGAACCCGCCCTTCTTCGAGGTTGTAGAGGAACAAGTCTCCCATACCGCCCGCATTGGCGAAAAACGCCAGGCGCCGGCCATCCGGCGACCACGCTACATGCGTAATTCCGGGAATCGAATCTAGGGCCACGTCCCGGTGAGCTCCGGTCTCCATGTCGCGAATTTCGATGGCAAAGTCGCCCTGGCGCGCTACGACGAACGCCAGCTGCCGTCCATCCGGTGACCAAGCGCCGGCCGAGTCCGCAAACCGCAGCGCGTCCAGATGCTCGTTGCGGGCCGAGCTGGCGACCCGGGTCAGCACCTTACCGGTGTGCGTATCCGCCACATACATGTCGATCGTGAAGAGGTCGCGTTGGGCCAAGAAGGCAACTCGATCACCTGCCGGACTCAGCACCGGAGAGAGCTCGAACTCGCCGCCCTCCAACAGCAGGCTTCTTCCCAATGAGTCCGGCGCGGTGCGGCCACCGAGCGCGGGACCCAACTCCTTGCGGACGTGCGCGTGCCATCGACGGCTCAACGAGTCCGGCGACAGACCCAAGACATGTCGGATCGCCTTGCGCCAGTCGCTGCGAGCAGCTTCGCGGAAACAGCGCTGCACGGCTTGGCTTCCCCATTCTCGAGCAATGAAGCTCCACACGGCGTGGCCATGCCGGTAGGGAGAGTAGTACTCACCGAAGCTCGCCGGTTGGATCGACGGCAGTGCGTCCCGCAGCAAGGCGTCGCGCAACCACATCGTCGTCAGAGGATGCGATTGGCCGTGCGAATAGAACTCCGCCATTCCCTCAACAAACCAGAGCGGCAGGCGCCCTACGGCTGCGAAAGACAAATCCTCTTCCGATTTCAAGATATCGAATTGGAACGCGTGGACGAGCTCATGTCCCAACACGCGATCGGTTTCTCCCAGAATGCCGCTCAAGGGCAGCACCACCCGATTCTTGAATCCTTCGGTTACCGCCCGCGTTCCCAGGCTGATCGTGCCCGGCAAGACGTTGGTCTGGCGGAAGTCGGCGCGATCCGCGTAGAGGATCAGGGGATAACGATCTTGTGGGGTGTGATCCAGCATTGCCCCGAGGCGCGATTCCCAGCGTTCGGCCAGCCGGGCCACCGTCCGCGCCCAGACCTCTTCAGAGGGATAGAAGTGGATATCGAAGCTTTCGGTGGGGAGCCGCCGAAAGTCGAATTGCTCGTAGCGAACCTTGTTGCGTCCGAAGTACTGAGCGTGGGCCTTGCCGTCCAGCCATCCGGTCAACGATGCAGCCAGGACGCCAATCACCCCGGCGACCGCCATGTTGACGAAACCGGAGTGACGAGCGGTGAATGTAGTACGGATCGCCATCATCAGAAGTCGATGATGTGAAGCGGCAGATCCGCCCGCAACCGGGAATGCCGGGTTGTCGTCGTCGGGTGTTCGCCCAGCTCAGCGGATCGGACGCCTTCAGCGCAGGACGACCTCCAGGCCATCGTAGGCAATCTCAGCGTGTACGCCACGTTCCCGCGCCATCTTACGCAGCTCGGCGCCCAGCTTCCGCTCGTCACCTTCCACGATCTGGGCGCCGCAGTGGGTAATGATGGCCCGAGGAACACCTTCCTTCTGGCACCAGGTCAGCTGGGTCCGGACCGGGGTGTGGCCGATGAGACTGTCGCCACGCCGCCGCACGAAGGAGGTTTCGAGCGTGGCGCCGTCTCCGATGTAGCAATCGACACCTCGCAGAGCCTCGGCTCGTTCACGGATGAAGACGAGGTCGGGTACATAGAAAACGGTTGCGCGACCGGCACTCAGGCGATACCCCACCGCTGGCGCGCGCAACGAGTGCTGTACGCCGAAGGCCTCACACCTGATGCCCGCGACCTCGAATGGCTTACGGAGTCCCACGTGGTGTCGCGAATGCAACGGGTAGTCGCCGATCACCTTCCAACTCGCCGACGTCGCGTGTACGGGACATGGCGCGCCCGATTGCAGCCCCGCCACATGATCGGGGTGGGCGTGCGTCACCAGGAGAGCACGGGGACGCGGAATCTCCGACCACTGTCCGTGCCAATCTTCGCCCCAATCGATCACCAGACGCCGGCCCTGGTAGGTGACCATCAGGGCGGTGTGTCGGCGATGCCTGCGGGTGCGTGCCTCGATGTAGCCGCGTGTGCCCAGAAAGGTGAGCTTCATATGGACGTTCCATCCTTCAGTCGGGATTGCTGCCGGCTTCCAACTCGCCGGCACGACGCATCCGCCAGCGCGCCAGCGCCGGACCCGTGATTTCAAAGAGAACTGTGCTCGCCACGACGAGGGTGAGTACCCTATCCCCGACTTCGGGGAGACTTTCCTTCACGAGAAGGGCAAATCCCAGTGCCACCCCGGCTTGCGGTAGAATACACCAGCCTACGTTGTTGCGCACCGCGGCGGGGGCATCGATCAGCCGTCCGACGATCCAGGCCCCCCCAATCAAGCCCGCCGCACGGCCTGCGATGTAGACCAACCCGAGTAGTCCCAGCCCAAGCAGAGCCTCGAGATCGAAGTGGATCCCAGACAGAATGAAGAAGATCGCCAAGAACGGTTCGCGAACGTTCTCGATTGCGTTAAATGGCCGCCTGGGGGGGCGCGCGACGTTGGCGACGACGATGCCCATGACAATCGCGGCGAGCAGGTAGGATACGTCCAGCGCGAGGGCGGCACCGGTGCCCAGGAAGACGAAGCCGGCGGCCTCGACCAGCGTGATGTCCCCTTCTCGGACCCGCGAAGTGATCCATGCCATGGGGAACCCGATGACAGCTCCCAACACGATGGCGCCTCCAATGTCCCACGCTGCACGGAGGAATTCGTGCATACTCACCCCCGCGCCGCTTACGGCCTGAGCCACCGCGAACAGCGCGGTGAAGATGAGGACCCCCCAGGCGTCATCTACGGCAACCACCCCGAGCACCGTGTCGGTGAGCGGTCCCTTGGCCTTGTACTCGCGGACGGTCTCGACGATCGCCGCGGGCGCCGAGGCCGGAGCGATGCCCGCAAGCACCAAGGCCACCGTCAGTGAAGCGCCGGTGGCCAGTACGGCGAAGAAGACCGCCACTGCCGCCAGCACGATCTCACCGGCGGAGAAGCACAATACTCGGCGCCCAATGCGCTTGATCTTCGAGAGCTGGAAGTTTTCACCCAACAAGAATCCTACCATGCCCAAGGCCATGTGGGTGATGAGGGGGAACCAGTTCGATACATCCTCGGGAATGAGGTCGAGAGCCGAAGGTCCCAGTAGGGCTCCCAGGATGAGGAGGACGGTGACGCGCGGCAGGGGAAATCGTTGGCCGGTCAAATGCGCAAGGAACCCGCCCAGTAGAAAAGCTCCCAGAATCAGCAGAATGAGGCCACCGGACGCCATCGATCAGCCCGCACGTGCCGACTCGCGGGAAAGCACACTCTTGGGCAACCATCCTGCGTCTTCGAGGCTTCGCTCGATGACCTCGGCGGCATAGGCCGGCGTGAGTACCGCACTGTCCACGGTGGTCAGAGCACGCTGGGGCGGCTCGTAGGGCAGATTCACTCCGGGGAGCGAATCGATTTCCCCCTGGTCGGCCCGACGCCATAGACCCTTCGGATCTCGTTGCCTGCACACCGCGGGATCGCAGACTACCAGTACCTCCGCAAAACGGGGAATCCGCACCCGGGCCCCATCGCGGAATCGCCGCTCATGCCCTGTCGCGGCGATGATCACGTTCACGCCATGCTGGGTTGCGAGAACAGCGAGTTCGGTCAGGTCCGCATAGAAATGTTCACGCTCCTGTGCCGAGTACCCGGCCCCGGGCATGAGGCGGCGGCGAAGGTCGTCAGAGTCGAGCACGGTGGTCTCGACCCTGCGTTCCTGCAGCCGGGTCTCGAGGTGTTCGGCGATCGCGCTCTTTCCGGATGCGGGTAGACCCGTCAACCACACGGCAAACCCCTGTTCGGAGTTCATGCGTCCTCCCGGAGATAGGTCTCGATGCGGGTAAAGTCAAACTCAGCAGTCTGTAAGACCCTGCTGGCCATTCGCAGCAGGATCGTCCTCAATCCGTCGGTGAGATCGGGATACCATTGTGGACTGGCCAGGACCAGTGCCCGCCAGGCCAACCAGGGCTGTACCGCCCGTAGCAAGTCCGAATCCGGACGCAGTCGCAAGTACTCTTCCCAGAACCCGTGGTGTAGCTCCCGAAACGGGGTTCCCAGGGAGGGGGTCCCGGTTTGCTGCAAGCCGAAAAAGACGTAATTGATGGCCATACAGCTCACGTCATCGGCCGCTTCACCCCAACGCCCGCGGCTACGATCGAGCAAGACCAGGTCATCGTCCTGGTCAAAGAGAACATTGAAGGGGTGGAAATCACCGTGCACCTCGCAGAGTCGTTCGTCGCGGGGCTTGAGCTTCCAACGCCAGCGATTTGCTCGCTCTTCCAGTTCGATGAGCTGGTCTCGGCTCACGAAGGTGGCGTGCTCGGGATAGCTGCCCGTCAGTCCCATGATGCCCTCGCCGTGACCCACGAGATCCCGCAGGCGCCGCTTCCACAGCAGGGGGTCATTGTGGCGACGCTGATGAATCTGGGCGAGGTACCCCGCCATGAGGTCCCGGCGGCGGCGATCCGTGGGGGTGGCGTGCCGTTCATCACGCATGCGCAGCAGATCATCGGCGTAGCGCTCTCCCTTACGGAATTCGGTGACCAGCACTCCCTGTTCCCCATCCGCAATGGACCGGAGGTCGCCATCCTCGGTCTGCAACAGCAGGTCTACCGCCGGCACATGGTTCGGCAGTTCATTGAACGTCTGGAAATCCAACCACAGGGCCGCAAGACGATCGTCGCTGCGCTCACGTCCGAACCCGTTGCGCTTGACCTGCCGGAAGACCAACTGCTTTCGTTCTCCATTCAATCCGAACGTTACCCGCACGGGACTGCCGTAGCCGAACTGCTTCAGCGCGTCCTCACCCGTGGCGGCCCCGCCGATCTGCTGGACATCCTCGAGATGCACTTCTGAATCATGCGTGCGCCGAAGATAGGTCCGGATCGCCTCCAGACCGATATCACGTAAACCCGCGTCGCGGACCGTCTGTTGCGTCACCGGATCCCTCATGAATGACCCCGCCGATGGCCTGGTGTCAGCCGTCTTCCCGCCGGCCGAATGACGATTTCCTCGGAATGCAACGTGCGTAGCGAAACGTCGCGCGGA
>CAZZIF010000025.1:3291-25855 GCA_964654025.1 uncultured bacterium | reverse complement strand
CGGCCGAATGACGATTTCCTCGGAATGCAACGTGCGTAGCGAAACGTCGCGCGGAGGAGAGCTTCACAGTCTCAATCTACCCGGGCCCATTGCTCCGCACGATGGGGGAATCCCCGATCATGCGCCTCGGTTGGAGGTCCCCTCGGAGGATCGGGTGAACACGCAATCCTTCTGCGAGGGGCAAAGACCCAGATCCCTCTGGGGTTTCCTCGGGGGCCAACGGGATTCCTAGTCCCGGTGGACCCGAGCCGCGCTTCGGCTGAAAGTGGCCGGATGATATACAATGTGGACAAGCACGGCGGCTTTCGCCTCAGTGAGGCGTTTGTGACGCCCTACCGGAAACGACCGGTGCCGTGGGGTTTTGGAGACCTTTCCCGGGTGATCTTCCAACGCAGCTACAGCCGTGATGGGGAACGCTGGTGGCAGACCTGTCGTCGCGTCATCGAAGGAACCTACACGGTTCAGCGTATCCACTGCATCGCACGCAGTCTTCCGTGGGATGCCGCCGAAGCTCGTCAACGAGCTGAAGAGGCGTATGAGCGCATGTTCGTATTCAAGTGGACACCTCCCGGCCGCGGCCTGTGGATCATGGGAACCCGGTTCGTTTACGAACGCGGTGGAACGGCACTGAACAACTGCGCCTTCGTCTCCACCCGGGACATCGGCCGCGACTACGCCGCGCCCTTCACGTGGCTGTTCCACATGTCGATGCTTGGAGTCGGTGTGGGCTTCGACACCCGGGGCCGCGGCACGGTCCGCATTGCGCCCCCCGAGCGCAGCGACGATGTTCATCAGGTGGCCGATAGCCGCGAAGGATTTGCGACGGCGCTGAACCGGTTGCTGTCAGCCTATGTAGGCGCGGCGGCCTTGCCCGCGCGGTGGGATCTCTCACGCGTTCGGCCGCGCGGTAGCAAGCTCGAGAGCTTCGGGGGCCGCGCCGGTGGTCCCGAGCCTTTGCGGCGGATGCTCAAACGCATCGGGGATGTCCACGATGCGCAGGTCGGCCGGGCTTGTGATGCCCAACTCATTGTCGATACCATGAACATCATCGGCAGCTGTGTGGTGGCCGGGGGAATCCGCCGCTCGGCTCAGATCGCCATTGGAGATGCCGACGATCAGCAATTCTTGCAGCTCAAGGATGCTTCCCAGAAGGTCTCCGATTACCGGTGGGTTGCCAATCACTCGGTGCTTGCCCGGCCCGGCATGGATTACGAGGAGGTACTGCGCCAGAGTCGTGCAAACGGCGAGCCTGGGTTTCTTTGGGTGGACAACGCTCGCGCATACGGCCGGATGATCGATCCGCCCAATCACCGCGACGAGGGCGCTCTGGGAACGAATCCATGTGGAGAGCAGACGCTATGGGATCGCGAGCTTTGTTGCCTGGTGGAGACCTACCCCGCCCACCACGCATCTCACTCTGATTTCCTGCGTACACTGGAATTGGCGTATGAATACGCAAAGACGGTCACGCTCATCCCCGTTCCGGACAAGACCACACATGCCGTCATGCGGGCTCATCGCCGGATCGGCTGCTCGATGTCGGGGATCGTGCAGGCGATCCGCCGCCACGGGGCCGAGTCGTTCTTCGAGTTGTGCAGGAAGGGATACGACCGGCTCACGCACATCGATCGGCAGTACTCCAGCTGGTGGCGGGTTCCCGAGTCGATCAAGCTCACCACGGTCAAGCCATCGGGCACCGTTAGTATGCTCGCTGGGGCGACGCCGGGGGTGCACTGGGCGTATGCACCCCACTTCCTGCGGAGGTTGCGGGTCGCGGCCGACCATCCACTTGCCGTTCTGTGCCAGGAGGCCGGCTACGATGTCGAAGATGACCGCTACTCAGAGGACTCGGTCGTCATCTCCTTTCCCATCGAAGTCAAGGGCCAGTCACGAAGCCGCCGCGATGTTTCGGTCGATGAACAGGTTGGACTGGCAGCCAGGATGCAGCGCTTCTGGTCTGACAACCAGGTGAGTTGCACGGCCACCTTCCACCCCGGGAGAGAGGGCAATTCGCTCGCCGATCTCTTGCACCGCCGGGAAGGCGCACTCAAGGCGGTCTCGTTTCTTCCCTGGGGCGCCCCCGGCTATGCCCAGCCACCCTACGAGGAGATTTCCGCGGAGGAGTACCGGCGGCGTTCGGCCCGAGTCCAACCTCTCGCCGGCCGGTTGAAGCATGACTCTCAGCATGAGCCTCAGTCCTGCGAGAGCGACTCCTGCGAGCTCGGTTGACGCGTTCCTCCCCACCGGCCTTCTGGCGCGGAAGCTTCCCCGGCCTCAGATCCCCGGATCCCTCTCCCCATCCGCTTGTGAACCCATCCGCTTGTGAACTCGTGCGGCTATCCTTCACCGTCGTCCTGATTGCCCGGAGAGGCCGAGCGCATGAGCTGATCGAGCGCCTGCTGCAAGGAATCCAGTTGGGTGGCCGCCCGTCCGAAGCTTCGCGTTCCCAGTGCGTCCAGGTAATGCCCAAAGGCTCGGTCGGCCTGACGTGCGGCTGTTCGCCAGGGAACCGCCGCGGCCGAAACCCCCGCCGGTCCAATCTCCCTCGCCGGGGGACCTTCGCCGAAGAGACCCGCCAGCGCATCAGAGAAGGTTTCGGCATAGCTCAAGTCGTCTTCGTGCATCACCGCCACAAGGCGCAACTCGGGATAGGCGGCCGTCTCGGCCTGCAGATAGATCGGCTCGACGTAGATGAGCGTTCCCCCGATCGGAATGGCCAGCACGTTCCCACGAATCACGTTTGAGCCCCGCTGATCCCACAGGGTGAGCTGACCTGACAGATAGGGATCCTGGTCGATCTTGGTCTCGACCTGCTGGGGTCCGATCACCCGCCGTTCTTTGGGAAACTTGTAGGCCAAGAGGCGCCCGTAGTTGTCCCCGTCGCACAGACCGGCGATCCAGCCGATCAGCACCTGCCGGTTTTTCGGCGTGAAGGGCAGGATCAGGCTGAACTCCGCTTGATTCGACTCCGGCAACTCCCACATCACATAGTAAGGCTCAACCGGCTGGACACCGCTGTAGTACTTCTCCGTCCCTCGAATCCACAAGTCTTCCTGATTGTAGAACACGGTGGGGTCCGTCATGTGGTACTTCGCAAACACGAGACCCTGTACGAGTAGCATGTCGACGGGATAGCGCACATGATCACGGACGGCCGGATCCATCTGGTCCATGGACTGGAATACTCCCGGGAACACCCGATCCCAAACGCGAATGAGCGGATCTTCCGGGTCGAACACGTAGAAGTCGACCGAGCCATCGTAGGCATCGATCACGGCCTTCGCCGAGTTGCGGATGTAGTTGATGCCCCGCAGCTGCAGCCCGGCTCCCGTGCGTAAACCGCGCACGTAGCCGTCCCGGTACTCGAGGAATTCACCGGAGAACGGTTCGCTGTAGGGGTAATGGGGAGAGGTCGTGTAACAGTCCACGATCCATTTGAGCCGCCCATCCACCAGAATGACATAGGGATCGTTGTCGAACTGCAGGAAGGGTGCTATGGCGCGAACGCGCTGGCCCACCTGACGTCGGAACTGAACCCGGCTGTCCTCGCGGGGATAGCTCGAGAGGAAGAAGCGCGTGCCATCGAACTTGTAGCCAAAGAGGAATTTGCGCCACAGGCTACTCAGCAGCACCCCTCCCTCTCCCTGGTAGCGGACATAGGCGTTTTCTTCACCCCGGGGGTAGTCGAACTCCTCCTCTCGGGAGTTGACGACGGCCGGATACGTCGTGAGTTCACCGTAGTAGATCTCAGGGCGCGTCACCTCCAGCTCCGGATGCTCGCTCGCCGGTGGGATATCTTTGATGAGGAGGTGTGGCAACCCTTCCGGCGTGAACTCGTTCACGGTGGCCAGCGTGATGCCATACCCATGCGTGTACTTGAAACGTTCGTTGACGAAGGTCTGGCTTTGGGGCGGAAGGTTGCCGATCTCGAGCTCACGCGCGGAGACCATGACCTGACGATACTGATCAGCAAACGAATAGCGATCGATATCGACATCGGTGAACTCATAGTAGAGTCGGATTTCCTGAAACTGCTTGTAGACTGCGTCCAGAGCGCGCCAGTCCCACAGGCGGATGTTGTTGAAAACCCTGGGATTCTCCTCCACGGTTTGGCGTGTGAACTCCGCCTGTGCCTGGTACTCGTGTTCTTCAACCTGGTGCATATTGAAGCCATTGCGCGTGAATTCGATATTGTGGGCGATGTAGGGACGCTCGAGCGAGATCTCGTTGGGCTCGACCCGCAGCCACTGGACCAGACCCGGCACGACGGTGAGCGCAAGGAACCAGGTCACCAGCATTCCCGCGCCGGCCGTGCCCACGGCATACACCACCGCTGGCCCGCCCCGCCCCTCGCGTCGCAACGACTGGCTCCATGATCCCAACCGATGACGGAGCCCGGGCACGAGCAGCGCAAACCCTACGAGGGCGGTGATTACGGCCACAATGGTATAGGCGGGGAGGCGGATGTGGGCGTCGGTCCATCCCGGGCCGTGAACCACACCCCACTCCGAGCCAAGCACGTGATAACGCGCCAGGAATTTGCCGGCAGCCAAGGAGAACGCGAGCACGGCTGCGCTCACGTAGAAGGCACCGTACCCCCGCCCTCCTTTGGCAGGCATGTCCCGGGGTTCGGCGAACTTGACCTCTTCACCCTCGGTGCGCAGAAACAGCGCGCCCAACGATCCGATCAATGCCACCGAGGACAGGAGGGCCAACAATGTGTAGAGGCCGTCGTACAGGGGAAGCGCGAAGAGATAGAACCCGGTGTCCTGCCCGAGGATGGGCTCACGTAATCCGGTCTCGACCCGGTGCTGGTACATGAGCACGACTTCCCAGTTCGAGAGCCCCCACGCGCCACCCACGATCGCACCGGCCAGAACCGCCCAGAGGCGTGTAGTCTTGCGCCAGCCGCGCAGGGAAAGGGTAAGCAGCCAGACGATCACGGCGCCGACCACCAGACCACCGATTCCTAGCAGTACCTTGGCCATGATCTCGGTCCAGATGCGGTCGCCATACCCCAGGGCCTGAAACCACAGCACTTCACCCCAGAAGCCGAGGAGGTTGAAGAACGCAAGGGTGAGCACGCCGACGCCTACACCGGCGAGCGCCATTCCCAGACGACGCTTCTGAATCCCTCGGATCAGAAGAAATGCTGCGATTGCCAAGAACAGAACGAGCAGGGCGTTGTACATGAGATCTCCTGGTAGGCAGAGGCCAAGTTGAGGGGAGCTGAACTCTCGCGGATTCCGCGCCCTAGTGGCTCCACTCGGGCGCGAAGTCCGGATCGATCAACCGTTCTCCACGTTCCAGACCATGGATGCGCTTCATCTCTTCGATGCTAAGCTCGAAGTCGAACACATCGAAGTTGCTGCGACGGTGCTCGGGCCGGGCCGCCTTCGGAATGGCCGCCACCCGATCCTGTTGCAGTAACCACCGCAAGGCAACCTGCGCTGGGCTCTTGTCATGTCGCCGGCCTATCTCCTGGAGGACGGGGTCCTCGAGCACCGCACCCCGGGCCAGCGGCGCATAGGCGGTTAGCAACAAGCGCCGGTCGCGGCAGATCTCCAGCAGCTCGTCTTGCCCGAGAAACGGATGGTATTCAACCTGGTTGCAGACGACCGGGGCCCGCTCGATGGCTTTTAGAAACAGCTTGGGCGGGAAGTTGCTCACTCCCAGGTGACGAACCTTGCCGTCCTTGCGGAGCGTCTCGAACGCATCGAGCGGTTCGTCCAAGGGGAGGTCCAGATTGGGCCAGTGGATCAACAGCATGTCGACGTAGTCCAGTTGCAGTCGACGCAGGCTCTCATCGGTGCTCTGAATCGCCTCACCGCGCTGCAAGTTCTCCCACCACACCTTTGTCGTGATGAAGAGCTCCCGGCGTGGGATGCCGGACCCGGCCAGCGCCTCACCCACCGCCGTCTCGTTGTCATAGGACTGCGCCGTATCGATATGCCGGTAGCCGATCCGCAAAGCGTCGCTGACGGCCTCCCGGCATGCTTCCTCCGTTAGCATCCAGGTGCCGAACCCCAAGGCCGGCACTGGATCGCGTTCGAGCTCGATCTGTTTCATGGGTCGATTCCTTCTCGGTCAAGGTCCCTGCTTGATTCAAAGCCAGACCTTGACTTTACGAGCCTTGGTGGACGCCCCGAACCGGGTGGTGTCCGAACAGACGATGGGCGCGCTCCCGATGAGCCTCCTCGCTTGCCAGCCTGGCGGATGTCCCCAAGCTGCTGTCAGCCGTCACCCCAGGGTGCAGCCTGGCCTGTACCCATACTGCGCGAAGTGCGAGGGGTGTATGTAGAAGGGTGCGCCCGGTTTTGGACGCATGTCCGCATGTCCGCATGTCCGCATGTCCGCATGTCCGCATGTCGCGCAGGTCCGTATGTCGCGTATGTCGCGCAGGTCGCGCAGGACGCGCCAGATCAGGCGACGCCGAACAACGAGAGGAGGTCTTTCCGTGTCGGAAGACGGCGGGAGTCCCAGACGCCTTCGCATCGCCCTGGCCTTCAACTTGCGACAGGACGAAGAAGAGGAAATCCAGGCCGAACGTTTCACCGAGGAGTATGTCGAGCTCGTACGAGGAGCCATCGCGGAGTTGGGTCACGACGTGGTACCGGTCGAGGTCTCTGGTCCGCCCGAGGAGATCGTCGATCGTCTCGTTGAAGCAGCTCCCGAGCTCATCTTCAACCTCGCCGAGGGTACGACCATCCCGCGGCGGGAGGCCTATTATCCAGCCATCTACGAGGTCCTGGGCCTGGCCTATACGGGTGGGGGGCCCGCTCTCTTGAAGGTCGGCCTCGACAAACGCCTCATGGAGAGAGTATTCGCCGCCTACGGCGTCCGTACTCCCCGAGGCGCCTTGATCACGAAGGACCAGCGCGAGATTCCGGAAACCCTGGGTTATCCGGTCTTCATCAAGCCCAACTACGAGGGCTCCAGCATTGGGATTCACAAGGACTCGCTGGCTCAGACCGAAGAGGAGGCCCAGGCCTTCATCGAACAGCTGCTCGAGGAATTCGCGCACGGGGTCAACGTCGAACAGTTCATCCCGGGAAGGGAGCTGACGGTTCCCATGCTCGAGGAGTATCCCGGACATGCTCTCGAGATCGTGGAGTACTCCTTCGAAGGAGACGAGCACAATGTGTTCGACTATGAGAAGAAATCAAGTCCCGACAAGAGCGAGTTCATGCAGGTCCATTGCCCGGCGGACCTCGAGCCCGGCGAGCGGGAGGAGGTGCTGAAACAAGCTGATCGTGCATTCCGTGTGCTCAAGGCACCCGACTTCGCTCGTGCCGACTTGCGCCTGGACGAGGAAGGTCGGGCCTATCTGCTCGAGGTGAATCCCCTCCCAGGGTTGCGTGCAGATAGTCCGATGACCACGGCCGCCGAGGCCAAGGGGATTCACTACGGCGAGATGATCGCGATGATCCTGCATTCCGCCTGCAAGCGATACGACCTTCTCGAGGCGGATTCATGACGGCACGTTCCGAACTGGCTCGCGATGTAGAAGCCATGGTCGACCGGCGGCGCAATGCCTACGTCGCCTTCCTGACCGGGCTCTTTCGGTTCGAGACTGTCAGTGGGGCCACCGATCCGGATCGCCGGGAAGCGTTCCGGGAGGAGATCTGCCGGAGTTTCGACTATCTGGAGATCGAAAGCGAACGCCTGGGGCTGGACTTCCGTCGCTACACCGACCTGGCGGCGGTGGCGGAGTGGCCCTGCCACGACTCAGACCTTCCGCCCCTGGGTCTGGCGACGCACATCGACGTAGTACCCTCCGGCAAACGGTGGCAACTGCCTCCCTTTGGAGGCACCGTCGCCGAGAAGAGCGCTTGGGGTCGGGGAGCCCAGGACGACAAGGGCGCCGCGGCGGCGGTCTTCTCTTCGGTTGACGTTCTGAAGCAGCTCCAGGTGCAGAACCGCCGGCCCGTACGCCTGATGTTCGGTACACGGGAGGAAACCGAGGACTGGCCTGACATCGACCGTCTGATTGCCGAGGGCGAGGTGCCGCCCGAGACGATCGTACCCGACGGCGTATTCCCCGTGGTCAATGCCGAGAAGGGCAGAATCGGCATGCGGTGGGACGCACGCTGGCCAGAACCGGAACCGGGCGGCCTCCGGCTCCTCTCTCTCACGGCTGGCAAGCGGGCCAATATGGTCCCGGCTCGCGCGCTTCTCCAGATCGCCGTCGCCCGCGGATCAGAGCAAGACGTGCGGCACCATTTAGCGGACGCTACGCGCTCCTTGGAAAGGGCGTCACCCTCGATCAAGCTTCAAGTGCGCACCCGGGAAGGGGGCGCCTCTGGAATGATCCACGAAGTCGCATTTCTTGGCAAGGCAGCCCACGGCGCCCTCCCCGACGAGGGACGAAATGCTGCCCTGGCGGCCCTCGAGTTCTGGACTCTCGCAGAGGCTCAGGATACGCCACTGGTCCGCTTCGTCCGACTACTGCTCGACTCATGCCGGGAAGCCGACGGTTCGGGGCTGGATCTGGTCTCCTACCGGCATCCCTTCGGCGGCACGACGGTCAATCTGGGCATCGTCGACATTGGCCCCTCGGGCGGGAGCGCCACGATCGATGTGCGGTTCCCGCAGGGACTCACAGGCAGTGACGTGGCCAGCCGGTTCGCTGCCGTTGCGAGGGCTGCCCGCGGAGACGATGCCGACTGGACGATCGAGACGCACGTCGACGGACGCATCCAGGAACCGTTGCATGTCGATCCCGAGGAGCACCCCGAGTTCATCTCTGGATTACAGCAGGCCTACCAAATCATTACCGGTCGGACGCCCGACCTCCGAGCGATCGCGGGAACCACCTATGCGAA
Source organism: uncultured bacterium (assembly GCA_964654025.1). Taxonomy (GTDB): domain Bacteria; phylum Eisenbacteria; class RBG-16-71-46; order CAIMUX01; family WJJG01; genus CAYQJL01. The sequence goes on along the minus strand of CAZZIF010000025.1, from coordinate 17,030 downwards.
GGCGTTCCCCATGGCCGTTGCCTTCGGCCCGGTCGACGAACAGGGAGGGGAGGTCGAGCTTGCTCACGAAGCAGACGAGCGCGTCACGTTGGAGCGCCACCTGGAGAACATCCGGATCTATGCAATGGCGCTGGCCATTCTGGCGTGCGGCCGGTGAGGCGGATGTCTCTGGGGTCTACTTCGACCCCGTTCCCGGGATTCCCTGGATGGTCTGCGCCAGTCCGCCCGTGTATCACGAAGGAGCAGTGGAATCGGTGTTCCCGCAAATGGAGGAGGTTACCGTGCGATTCGGTAGCATTGTCGCGACAGCTAGAGGACTGGGATTCGATGTCCGCGACAGGCGCGGGGTATCGGTCGCTTTGATGCTCATGGCCTCGCCACAGGACTCCACCGCCATGTCGGAAGCGGAGATCGATTTCCGGGATCCTCCTCATCCGGCCGGGTGTGTCGTGCTCGCCGACGTGCGAGTCGGCAACCATGTCTACTACCTGATTCGTGATTCCGTGCCCGCGGTCAACGAGGTCGCGCGTCCAGCTGACTCGGCTCGAGTGCTCTGAGTACCCTGGGTTCAACTTCTGCGGAGAAGTCGTGGTGAATCATCTTGAAAGTCAGCGCCGGGCCATGGTGGCCGAGCAGCTCATGTCCCGGGGCATCACCGACGAAGGCGTGCTCGCCGCCATGGAAACCGTACCCAGGGAGGTGTTCATCCCTCCGCCGTGGCGCTCGCACGCCTATGACGATGGTCCTGTACCGATTGGGAGCGGGCAGACGATTTCCCAGCCCTACATCGTGGCGGCCATGATCGAAATGCTCCGACCCCGGCCGACCGATCGCGTCCTGGAAGTGGGCGCCGGCTGTGGATATGCCGCGGCCGTCTTGAGTCGCATTGTCGCGGTGGTCTATGCCATCGAGCGCCACCGCGCGCTGGTGACCGAAGCCCGCGATCGGCTCACTCGCTTGGGCTACGATAACGTGGAACTCCTTCATGGCAACGGAACCGTGGGCTGGCCGAAGGAGGCCCCCTACGACGGCATCATCGTCGCCGCCGGGGCGCCCCGGATTCCCCAAACATTGAAGCGTCAGCTTGCCACCGGCGGTCGCCTGGTCATCCCTGTGGGCCGAACGCTCGAGTCGCAGCAGCTGGTTCGCGTCGTCCGACACGAAGAAGACGAGTTCGAAGAACAACGGCTCGTGCCGGTGCGATTCGTCCCGCTCGTAGGAGACGAGGGTTGGCCAGAGCGCGGCTCGGGCCAGTAGCACCGTGGGCGGGCAGGACAAGACTCGGCAGTCGACGAGCCGATTGACGAGCCGACAGTTGAGCCGGAAGAGGAACCGGGAGATGAACCGAGAGACGACGATCTGGCAGGCAGACCATCTGCAGTAGAGGAACCATCATGCCAAGAAGAGATGAGCAGATCAAAAAGGACATCCTCGATGATCTCTACTGGGATCCACGTATCGATGCGTCGAAGATCGCGGTCACCGTCGAGGACGGAACCGTCACGCTCTCTGGCACCGTCCCGATGTACGCCGATGCGGCGGCCGCACGATCGGCTGCCTGGCGAATTCAAGACGTGAAGCAGGTGCGCGACAACAACCTTGCGGTCGAACACATCCCCGAGGCGGCTCGACCAAGTGACACGGAGCTACGCGCGCGCGTCGAGAATCTCTTCGCCTGGGAGCCGTCCATTGACGAGACCCAGCTCGACATTGGCGTCTCGGACAGCGTCGTGACCCTTGGAGGGATCGTCGATGCCCACTGGAAATCTTCCTACGCCGAGCAGAAGGCGGGAGCCGTTGGCGGCGTGCGAGACATCGACAACCAGCTAGCGGTCGTTCCCTCGAATCGCATCACCGACGAGGTCATCGCCCGGGATGTCACCGCGGCTCTGGATCGCGACGCTCTCGTGGATCTGCGCAAGCTGTCCGTCACGGTCAACGACGGCACCGTCACCTTGGCCGGGGCGGTTCCCGGGGGAGCGGCCCGCGAAGCGGCCATGCGGGATGCATCACTCACGGCCGGGGTTGTGGGTGTACGTGACGAGTTGACCGTCGCCACCTGAGGCGAGGGTCCCTTCTCGACCGGGCCAGCCGGTCCGCCTGGGCCGGTGGGTTACCCGGGTCTGGCAAGAGCCAACCCACGAGCACTGTCTGGCTTCAGCGCCGGACTGGTTTGAAAGGAGTCACTCCCATGAAGGTACGGGATATCATGTCCTCGAACATCGAGTACGTCAGCGAGCAGGATGACGCATCAACCACCGCACGGAAGATGCGCGACATCGGCGTGGGCGCCATGCCGGTGGTGAACGATCAGGAACAGCTCTCCGGCATCGTGACCGACCGCGACATCGTGGTGCGTGCCATCGCGGAGGGCAAGGACCCGGTCATGACGCCCATCAGAGACATCATGACTCCGGGGGCCATTTCCTGTTCGGCCGACATGACCGTGGAAGAAGCCGCCGAGCTGATGGAAGCCGAGCAGATTCGCCGGCTGGTCGTGGTAGACACAGATGCCGCCGTGGGCATCCTGTCTCTTGGCGACCTGGCCGTGAAGACTCCCGGGAGCAACTTGGCAGGTGAGGCCGTCGCTGAGATCTCGAAGCCGGCCCTCCCCAAGCGGAAGTAGGCCCTGATGGCTGGCATTGGGCTCATACTACTCTATGTGGCCGGCATCCTCCTGCCCGTCATTCTTGCCGTGGTCTTCGGACCCTCGGTGGGAAGCTTCACCGAGTCTCTGGCACTGCATCTTGCCCTGGTGGGCTTCGTGCTCCTGGGCTTCCAGTTCGTGCTCGCGGCACGTGTGAAGTGGATGGAACGGCCGTTTGGACTCGACATCGTTATCCGCTTTCATCAGCACATGGCTGGGCTCGCTGGACTTCTCCTGTTGGCGCATCCGCTCTTGCTGGCGGCCGGCGATCACGGCTGGGCGCTCATTGTAGGACTGGATGTCCCCTGGCCGATCTGGCTGGGACGGGCGGCGGTGCTGCTTCTGGTCCTCAGCATCTTCGTCAGCAAGTTCCAGTCATCTCTGGGTCTCTCCTTCGAATCCTGGCGCCTGGGGCACGATCTCATGAGTCCTACCATTCTGACGGCGGCCTTTCTCCACAGCTGGATGGTGGGCGATGATCTGCAGCATGCAGCGCTTCGCGCGCTGTGGATCGCGATCTTCGCGACAGCCGTCCTACTTCTTCTCTATCACCGGGTCATTCGTCCGCGCAGGCTGGCTCGAAAGACATATCGGGTAACCTCGGTCCATCCGGAAGCCGAAGACGTCTGGACCTTAGACTTCCAGCCGCCTGAGGGCGGGCAGATACCACCCTACCATCCCGGGCAGTTTCACTTCGTGACCCTCATCCGCGGCCGGGGATTCCCGACCGAGGAGCATCACTGGACGATCTCGTCCTCGCCGACCCAGAAGGGGAAACTGAGCTCCACGATCAAGGCTTTGGGCGACTTCACCGCCACGGTGGGTGAAACGCGCGTAGGAGATCGAGCGGCTGTGCACGGCGCGTTCGGCCGCTTCTCTCATGCCTTGCATCCCGAGGAGCGTGATCTCGTCTTCGTGGCCGGCGGCATCGGCATCACGCCTCTGATGAGCATGCTCCGCTATCTCCGGGACACGAAGGATGACCGCGCGGTTCTGCTCATCTACGGCAATGTGACCGAAGACAGTATCGTCTTTCGGGATGAGCTGGCCGACATCGAGGCCGGAGATCATCCGCGGCTGCGTGTCGTCCATGTGCTCAGCGACCCGTCACCTGAATGGCAGGGAGAGACCGGTTTCCTGACCCGCGAGAAGATCGAGCACTACTGCGAAAGTGATGTCTCCGGCGAGTGCGTCGACGAGAGGAGTTTCTATGTCTGCGGTCCCCCACCGATGTTGCGAACCGTGATTCAGGCACTGAAAGAGATGGGAGTGAAGAACCGGCGGATCCGCCAGGAGATCTTCTCTCTCTTGGATTAGGAGTTCGTCTCATGCGCATCACCCGGCTCAAGCAAACGTCCCTGGCGGTAACGATGGTCGTGCTCGGCTCGGCGGCGGGACTGACGGCCGTCCGTGTCGCGGGAACGCCCACCTTTGCCGAACGCAACGGCCAAGACCATCAGCATGACCATCGGACAGAGGACCAACAGGGAAAGGACCACCAGGGAGAGGAGCACCAAGCAGCGTCGGAGACATCGCCGGTCGGACGGGATCTCTTCGTGAGGCACGGGTGCCCTCGCTGTCATCATGTGGACAGCAAGAGCCCGAAAATGGGTCCTGGACTAGCCGGTCTATTCAACAGAGAGAGGTTACCGGCAAGTGGGCGCCGGGTGACGGAAGAGAACGTCCGGCGCCAGTTACGGACGCCCTATGACGAGATGCCGTCGTTCGATGCCAAACTGACCCACGCACAGCGAACCAAGATCATCGAGTACCTCAAGACCCTATGAGACGCTCATTCTCTGAGAACCTCATTATGGCGGATCCTCCCGATCGGCTCCGACGCTCGGCTGAATGTCGGTGTTTACATCCGGCTTCTCGGCCTTGTGCCCTGCCTCCATGTGTCTACGCGCGACGTCTTGGCTATCCGCCTGCAACCTCTGTCGCGTCTTGCGCTCACGACGGATGCGGTAGGCCGCCACCAAGACGATCACGATGATCCCCGCCACCCACAGGAAGGTGGGCGCCGACACGTCCGTGCCCGGGTCACCCGGCACGCCCTGAACGCGTTGCTCGGTTGCCTCGCGCGCCCCAATCGCATCCATCTCGACATTCTCCGGGGTCATGATGTCCTCTTGCACCCGCTGCGCCAAAGCTCTGCTCCTCGAAGTGGATTGCGGCGTGATTACGGCCTCAATACGATCATGGTCCTACCAAGACGAGCTTCCCGCAGGCGATGGGCAGAGTGATGTGGGGATCGACGCCTTCGAGCGACTGCACTGTTTCGGGCAGAGCGCGCTCGGGATCCACGCCATGAAGATAGACGACCCGCTTGGCGAACTGTAGGGAATCGACCCCCCATTTCTCTCGTAGTGACTCCGCAAGATCCGCCAGCGCAACCGACCGCTGATAGGATAGATTACCTTCTGCATCCGCAGTCGGATAGGATCCTGCCTGAATCTGCAGTGTCGCCGGATCGCCGTGGAACGGCACCATCGTCCGCCCCGACACTGCGTGCGTCTCGATCAGGTCAATGATGCCGTCGCCATTCACATCCACTTCCGGAGTGGGACAGACCGCCCCGCGCCCATCCACGAATCCATGGTAGTGGATCAAGTGCATCATATCCGCTGGAGCATTCTGCACTTCCACCGCAATATGCAACGACTCCGCCGTCACCGACAGATTCACTGTCCCGGTGGTTTCAAGACCAGTGATCACGGTGTTGAGGGGTGTGAGTTCCGCCCGAAAAGCCTCGCGCGGCACTCCCTCGGGCGTGCACCCGCTTGCAAGCAGCGCAAGTCCTGTCGTCAGCAACAGCGCCGTTCCAACGATCAGCAGAAACCCATCCTTGCCGACGACCGAGTACGTTCGGTCGCGGCCCACTCTTACTTCCATCATTTCTCCTTCCTGGTCCCACAAGACCGCGGCCCACTCGCCGCCTCTGGCAACACGCTTCAGCTTGAGGTCGTTGCAGACGCGGGCGCTTCTTCACCAAGTAGCTCCTCGAACAGTCTCCTTCACCGCGTTGGCGAAGTGTTGGTATGCCCGCCCTACATCCGAATGCTGTACATACCAGGGTGTGGTGGCTGTCATCGCACCTCCTTCTGTCTTCCTGCATCGTCGGCGGCGCCGCCCGTCCGGTTCCCCAACGAATGGAGTGTTTCCTTCATTCGATCGAACTCGGCTTGTGAGATCTCGCCCCGGGCGTAACGCCTGCGTAGGATCTCCATCGCCTCCTCGGAGGACTCATCCACTCGCGGCTTCGAGCGCTTGATAAGGTGATACAGCCCAACACCAATGAGAGCGAGGACGCCCAACCAGAAGATCCACATCCAGCCTCCGCTGGTCCACCAGTTGCCGTGGTGCATCTGAGCAACGAAGTCGATCATGATCGTGTGCCCCTCTCTGGCGGGCCGCCGCTCACTTTATCTTCGGCGCCTTCTACGCCAACCCTACCAATCCAACGTGACGATCGCGTCGGCTACCAGCTCCCGGCCTTCGAGCAAATCATAGTCCATAGTCCCCGCAACGCGGACAACGTCACCGACATCGATCCTCTGATACCCCTCATCATCGAGAGGGTTGTAGGCCATGTCTTCGACTTCTACGGTTAGCTTCCGCGGACCGGTATCGAGGGTGAATTCCTCGTCATTTGCACTGGTAACCGTTCCCGTCACCACGGTCTGCGTCGCGGCGATTGCCGGCCAGTACGTGACGTAGTAGAGGTCCTCTTCGTCGACCGCACTGGCATAGAAGTAGGTGTTGAGGTTCTCGACATAGACGCTACCGGCCTCAATGGTGGTGGTATCGTAGAAGTTCTTGTCGATGCGTCCGGTAACCGTTACCTCGTCATCTTTCATGAGTTTGTAGGCGTCTGCATCTCTGTCGCCGTCATCCATTTCCACGGTGATGGTGCCGTCGCCGTAATCAAGGGTGAATGCATCGGCCACTACTGCTTCCACCGTGCCGCTAATCGTAATCCAGGTACCCGCCGGCTTCTGATAAGGCTTCTGGGCATGGGTGGCGGTTGCCAGGAGCAGTCCGACACCCAAGAGAGCAACGCATAGCATCAGGTATCTCTTGCTCATTGGTTCTAACCCCTTTCTCGTTTGTTGACCCGGGCGCCCTTGCATCCCCTTGATGGGATGGCCCGGCAACCCGCGTCGCGAGTTGTCTGACATTCAAACCGACCCTATCTCGTTTGCCGATCCGCGAAAGCCGGAGGAAACAGTTTGCTGCTCCGGGGAGAATCCCCACGGACCGGGCGGGAAAGCTACGATGTTACCTCTGGCGCCATCCCGTTGACCGTCTTGCTGGGGACCCTCGGGTTGGGTCTCCTCAGGGTCTCCCCGATTGCCAGATTGCCTCTGGCCGTCTTTGATTGATTGCCTGAGATTGGTTGGTTGCCTGGGGTTGGTTGGTCACCTGGGATGGGTTGGTTGTCGGAGTTTGGAAGAGGATGGATAGGAATTAGAGGTACTAGATGGGGACGAAGGTAAAGCGGCTTACCGGCAAAGATGTGATCGTGGCCGATGTCAAGGGGCGTCTCAATCTTCCCAAGAGCTTGGATGTCGTGCGTGATCTCGTGTCGCATCCCGAATATGAGGAGCACATGGAGGTTGTCTTCGATCTTCGGGATGCGGAATGTGAACTGACGGTGTCTGATGTCTTTCAGCTCGCCTACTACATGGCCTGGCCTGATGCCGGGTTGCCGACGCGCCGCAAGGTTGCTGTGATTGTGTCGCCAGAGAAGGAGTTCGATCACGCGCAGTTCTTCGAGACCTGCGCGGTGAATCGAGGCCTTCAGGTCAAGTCCTTCCAAGACGTTCGCTCGGCCGAGGCGTGGTTGGGGATATCCGCATAGTAATCGCGACTCTCATTCTCCCGGCCTCTCACTACCCGGCGCCCTTGCATGTCGCCCCGGGTCTCGGTCACGACGGTGTACCGCTTCTCCTGTCCTTTGCCCCCCTCGCGCTCGAGGTAGATGACCACCCAGTCATGGGTCTTGCCGCGTTCGTGCGCTTTTGCGGTGTTGGAGAACAGGGCCGTGTACTGATAGCCGTCGCGGTGGCCCTTCATGATCGGGAGCCAGGCTTCTCTTTCCGGATTGAAGCGTCGCGGCGCGATCTTGCGCAGGCGACCGGCTTCGGCTTTCTCACGGTACTGACGGTCGATGTCCAGCAGGCTTGCCACCGATGGCTCGGGAGAATGACCGTCTTCTGCGCGGTCTTTACGATGCGATCCGCTCCGGCCCTCCCGGCGAAGCATGGAGTCCAAGGCTTGTCGCACACCCTTCAGGCGGCGAGATCCGAATCCTGGTACAGCGGCGAGCCGGCCGTCGTGAGCCGCGACCTCGAGTTCCTCCAGGGACTGGGCGTCCAGCTCGTCTTCGATCCGCCGGGCTAGCTCCGGCCCGATGCCGGGTACCTGGCGGAAGCGACCTCCCGCACCGGTGACTCGTTGTAACCGCTCCAGAAGACTTAGCCGGCCAGTATGGACCAGCTCGGCAATCGCTCCAGCCAAGCTCGATCCAATGCCCGGAACCTTCTCCAACTCGTTCTCCCGGCCCTCTTGGACCATTCGCGCAACCTCTCGATCAGCTCCGCGTACCGCCTCAGCCCCCTGACGATAGGCCCGTATCCGGAAGGGATTGCCATCGTCCATCTCGAGCAAATCGGCGACCTGCTCGAGATGATCAGCGATCGTTTGGTTGTCCATCAGTTTGGTCATCGTCCCCTCCTCAGTCCATCCCCGGACCCTGCCCAGACGGCTCGAGCGATACCCCATTCTATTCCCTTTCGGCCTCCGCTGTTTCCCGGTGCCGGCCTTAGCGAGGAATGGGGCTAGCCCGGATGCCTTGCCCTTGAGCCGCCCGACTAGAGTTTCTGATCAGGTTGCGAAGAAACCACTCGGAGTCGGCCTCTGGGAGGAGAGGATTGGCATGAGGATCGCCTCGCGAAGGCGCAAGCTCGGCCGGCGAAGGCACAAGCTCTACCCGCGAAGACACAAGCTCTGCCCGCGAAGGCGGGAGCACGATTCGCGCACATCTCCGGTGCCGGCATCTTCTGCATCGCAGTGGATCTCTGGATGGCGCCGTTGCTGTCTGGTTGCGGGAATGGCTGGTCTGGCTTGCATGACTGGGCTCCTGCCGCCCGTCATACCACCAGCTTCCCTGGAGTCAGCCCTCGGTGAGACCGCCACGCACGCGTCCCCTACCTGCCTCCTGTGCAATGCAAGCCCGTTGTCGATCGCAACGGCTGGTGCCCCGAGCTCAGCGGCAGGGAACACACTTCCCGATTCGACCCAAAGCGCGGAACCGGACTCTCTCGATCTCGCCACCTATCTTCGCCATCTTCTCCGCGACCACCCGTTTTCTGCGCAGCAGGCCTTGGCGGCCCGACAGGTGCGCGTCAAACGGGGGCAGTTTCGCGCGGTCCAGGATTGGCGGCTCACGACGCGTGCCAGCTACGCCTACAGCGAGCCGGTGGAAAACAGCACCTTCGCCCCCGAAGAGCTTAGCCGCACGTCGTTGGCAGCCAACCTGGGCCGCGGTTTCTGGGCCACCGGTGGTCGCCTGTCGCTCGAATGGGAGACCTCGTACACGGATCAGGTGCTTCCCACGATCCCCTTCCCTGACCTCGGAAGCGGAGCACCTCCCGGTGGAGCCACAAGCGGCATCACCACGGGCGCTCCGATCTACCATCGACACCGCTTGATGGTGCGCTTCGATCAGCCGCTGCTTCAGAACCGCGGCGGTTCGCTGGACCAACTCGCTTTCGACCTCGGCGGCTTCGGGGCGGTGGTCGGTTCCCTTCGCGCCGCCGAAGAGCAGGAGCAGTTCCTGGGTGAAATGGGCCGGCTGTTTCTGGAGTGGGTTGCCTTGCGCGAACGGGAGGCGATCGCCCGAGAGCGGCTGGATCTGGCCCAGGAACAGGTAGACTACACTGCCCGCCGGCGCGAGGCGAACCTCGTGGACGAGGCCGATCTGCTGCGTGCCGAACAGGCATTCCACGAAGCCCGGGGCCAAGTGGAAGCGCTCGCCGCCCAGACCGAAGCCCTTGCGCACCGGTTGAGTTTGTTGACCGGTTTCCCGAATCTGCACGCCCGGGCGCCGCACCACGACCTGTATGCGCAGCACGACTCGCTGCCCTCCTACGAAGAGCTTGCCGGCCGAATCGAGAAGCAATCCCGGTCTCTCCAGATGCTTCAACTACAGATCGATCACGCCGAGCGTTCATTACGGGCTCATGCAGAACGCACGCATCCGGAACTCGATCTTCAGCTTGGTGCCGGCGTTCTGGGGGGCGACCGCGATCTCGGCTCTTCGTTCGAGATGGACCACCCGGAACTCTCGGTGGGACTGATGTTCTCGCATCCGCTCGGTGCTCGCGTGGCGACCACCCAGGAAGAGGTGGCCACGCTCGAGGTCCGCCGCCTGCGACGCCAGCGGGACTATCTTCTCGACGAGCTGCGGTCCTCGGTTCGCGCGACAAGACACCAGCTGCGGAGACTCCATGACGTGCTCGTCATCAACCATCGCGCCCTGACCCTCGCCCGTGACCGGGCGAGGGAGGAACAAGCCCTCTATCGGCAGGGCCGACAACCGCTGCTCTTCGTGATCGAGGCCCAGGATGATGTTCAGCGTACCCGGATGACACTGTTGGAAAACGCGACCACCTACCAGGCCCAGTTGCTGCTCTTGTGGGAGCTGGTGGACGAGCTCTTGCCGGCCGCATCTCATGAGGGCCGCGTGGCGGAGAGGATGTTCCAGTGAAGGCATTCTTCCGTTTCATGGCCAAGCGCCACCTTCTGGCGATGCAATTCACCATTCTGGTGCTTCTCTTGGGTGGCGCGACGGCACTGCGGATCCAGCGCGACATCTTCCCGGCCGTGGACTTGGGCGAGGTGATCATCACGACCCGGTATCCCGGCGCCTCTCCCGAGGACGTCGAACTCGAGGTTACCAACAAGCTGGAAGAAGAGCTGCGGGGTGTGGCCGGGCTCGAGTCGATCGTCTCTTGGTCGATGGAGGGATTCTCGGCCATCCGGGTCACGATCGGGCCGGATGCCTCCGACCCGGACGAGATCAAGGACGAGATCCGCGAGGCGGTGGATCAGGTCGTCGCCCTCCCACCCCAAGTGACGCAGCGCCCACTGATCGAGGAGCTGACCACGGGAGAGATTCCCATTCTGGAGGTCGGCGTCACCGGTGACGTTCCCTACCGAACGCTACGTGCGGCCGCTCGCAGAGTCGAGGACGAACTGCAACGCACCGACGGCGTGGCCGAGCTCGAGGATTTCTGGCTGCGTGATCGCGAGGTCAAGGTACAGGTCGATCCCGCGGCAATGAGAGAGTACGAGGTCTCCTTGTCCCAGGTCGCCGGCGCCGTGGCCGCCCGCAATCGCCGAGCGACCGGGGGGAGCTTCACCTCGCGGCAGAACGAACGCAGTGTCGTCACCCGGGCAGAGTATCCCTCCCCGATCGATGTCTCCGAAACGATCGTGCGGGCCACCTTGACCGGGCCCATCGTGCGACTCGGCCAGGTCGCGTCGGTAGAGGACGGCTTCGAGGAGCCTCGCATCATCGCCCGCGTCAACGGCGAACCGGCGATCACCTTCCAGGTCAAGAAGATGCCCTCGGCGGACGTCTTGCGAACCGTTGAACGGATTCGCGAGCGGATCGGTGCTTTGCAGCCCGATCTGCCCGAGGGCGTCTCGATCGTCTTCGCCAATGATCAGTCCTTCTATGTCGAACGTCGCTTCGACGTCGTTCTCAACAACGGCGCCATCGGTCTGGTGCTGGTGCTCTTGATCCTGGGTACCCTGCTCTACTTCCGAGCGGCCATCTGGGTGGCGATCAGCATTCCGGTCGTCTTGCTCGGGCTCGTCTTCCTACTGAATGCTCTCGGATACTATCTCGACATCATCACCTTGGCCGCCATGCTGGTCGTGTTGGGAATCATCGTCGACGACGGGATCATCGTCTCCGAAAGCATCGTACGACAGCGTGAACGCGGGCAAGATGCCCTCGAAGCGGCGGCCAGCGGCGTCACCCGGGTGTTCACCCCGGTCGTGACCACCTTGATCACCACCTTCCTGGCCTTCGCCCCTCTCTTTCTGATGACCGGGATCGTGGGTGACTTCGTCAAGATGGTCCCGCGGGTGGTTGGGTTGGCTCTATTCGTCTCACTCCTCGAAATCGTCATCGCTCTGCCGGGACATCTTGCGTTCTCCTTGAAACGAGTTCAGCCCAAGGGTCGGGAGGACGCGAGCGGTTCCGGCAAGTTCGGGCGTCTGCGACAGCTGTACGAGCGTCTCTTGGACAGAATCCTGGCCTGGCGCTACGCCTATGTCTTGCTCTCGATGGGCCTGCTGACCGGAACCCTTGCGTATGCTGTTCGGCACATGGACTTCATCCTCTTTCCCGGCTCGACCGCCGAGGCCTTCACGGTCTACGTGGACACGCCGCGCGGATCCCCCCTCGAACACACCTCCCGGAAGGTGCGCGAAGTCGAACGACTCATCTCCGGCCTGCCCGAGAGCGAGCTGGAATCGGTGACCACCAGGATCGGCAGTCACGGACCTCAGGAACCGGGAGAGAACGATCACTGGGCATTCTTGCGGGTCGATCTCACCCCGTTCGCGGATCGCTCACGCCGCGCTACGACCATCGCGGACTCCTTGCGCGAGGCCTTCGCCGAGCTGCAAGGATTCAGCGACATCGACGTACGCGTCCAGGCCGGCGGCCCGCCGGTTGGAGAGCCCATCACGATCCGGGTCGTTGGAGAGGGCGATAGCACGCGAGTCCGGCTCACAGACGAGTTGATGGCGTTTCTTCGAGGGCAACCCGGTGTCGAGGAGCTTCAGCGCAACGACCTGGAGGGGGAGGAGCAACTCGAGATCGATCTGGACTTCGAACGTCTGGCGCGTCGGGGACTCACGGTGGCGGACGTCACGCAGACCGTCCGCACGGCCTACGACGGCCGGGTGGTGTCCACGGTGCGCTACGGTGATGAGGACGTTGGCTTTCTGGTCACTCTGGCCGAAGACGCCGCCCGTTCGCCCGACCAGTTGCTCGACTTGCGCGTCCCGAACCGCGCCGGCCGACTGATCCGCTTGGGGGATGTCGCCGAACTCACCCAGCGCCAGGCCCCCTCGACCTTCTATCACTACGATGGCCAGCGCGCGGCCCTCGTCACGGGCGAGGTGGACGAAGACGTGACGACGCCGGTCAAGGTGGCGGCGGCCGCCCGCGCGCACTTCCAATTGGAGGCCGACTACCCGGGCATGCGGTTCGTGATCGGGGGCGAGGCCGAGGAAACGCGGGAGTCCTTCCAGAGTCTGTTTCTGGCCTTTGGCGTCGCAGTCCTCGCGATCTACTTCACTCTCATGCTGCTGTTCTCATCCATCACACAACCCTTGGCCGTCATGGCCGCTGTGCCCTTCGGCGTCATTGCCGTCATCCTCACGTTCGTCATTCATGGGCAGGCGCCGGGCTTCCTCGCGCTCATGGGATTGGTGGGGCTCAGCGGGGTGGTGGTCAACGACTCCTTGGTCATGGTCTACCACATCAACAACCTCCGGTCGTCCGAGGGTATGGCATCTGTCCGTGAAGCTGTGACCCGGGGGGCCGGCGATCGCTTGCGCGCGGTCATGATGACGACCCTGACAACCGTCGCCGGTCTTCTTCCCTTGGCGTATGGGCTGGGGGGCTCGGATCCCTTCATTGCGCCCATGGCCCTGGCCTTGGGTTATGGATTGCTCCTGGCCACGCCGTTGACGTTGGCGCTCGTGCCCTGCCTGTATCTGATTCACGAAGACATCGCCGGGCGCATCCGGAGCTGGCTGGCCTCGCGCGGCGACGAGTCTTAGGCGTGGTCGCCTTCCGCGTCGTCTTTCCGTCCTCGCACCTTGGTCACCAGTTCCTGAATAGGCCCCGACTTGAGTAGATAGGCATCCGCGCCCGCGGCCAGCATCCGCCGGCGGCTTTCGGGCGCCTCGAACATCGAGAGCCCAATCACCCGAATGCTGGGGAAGCGAGCCTTGATGCGCCGGGTCGCTTCGATTCCATCGATCTCGGGCATGGCCAGGT
>CAZZIF010000025.1:0-3281 GCA_964654025.1 uncultured bacterium | reverse complement strand
CGGATGCCTGCTGCACTGCCAGAAGCCCATCCGGTGCCTCCCCGAGCACCTTGATGTCTGGGTAGTCGTCCAGAAGAGCGCGCAGGCCTTGCCGCACCACCCGGTGATCGTCGGCCAGCAAGACCGTAACCGGACGCAGGGGTTCCCGCCGGCCCAGGTTCTGGTCCGCGACCGGATCCTCGTCAGTTACCTCAGCACCCGCCGACTCGATTGCAGCCTCAGACGGTACGCTGGCTGGGGCGGACAGGGCCATAGGTACAGTGATCCGCACCAGGGTGCCCTCATCGATGCGACTGTCGATCTCGACCTGGCCACCGAGGAGCCCCACGCGCTCCTTGATGCTCAGCAACCCGAAGCCGGGACCGCTGTCCCCTTTTCCGTGCTCCTCGCAATCAAATCCGCATCCGTGATCCTGCACCTCGAGCCGCACGTGCTGTTGCCCAGTCGCTATCTGCAACCGGGCCTCATGAACATCCGCGTGCTTGACCACATTGAACAGCAGTTCCTGCGCGATTCGAAAGAGAAGCACTCGCAACGTCTCGCCGCAGTTACGCGCCGCACCGGACACCTCGATACTCACCTGCAATCCATAGCGTGACCGCATGTTGTCGCTCAGCCAGCTCAGCGCCGGTACCAGCCCTTCCTGGTGCAAGACCGAGGGGCTCAGCTCGTGCGACAGCGAACGTGACGTTTCGATCGCTCGGTCGAGTAGCCGCTGCACAGCCAGGGTTTGCTCTCCCACGCGCGTCTGGTCCTGCGGGCAGCTTCGGCAAACGGTATTCAGCGAGCTGAGACCAAACTTGGCCCCCACGAGAATCTGCTGCAGATCGTCATGCAATACCTGCGCCAGATGAGCGCGCTCGCGCTCCTCGGTGTTCGACAACTCGGCAACCAGTCTTTGAAGCTGCGAAGCTCGCCGATCAAGACGCGCATTGAGTTGGCGTAGACTTCGCAGCAATCGGCGCACCTCATACTGGCGCTCGCGCGATTGGACCGCCGCGCGAATGAGTGTCAAGAAGGAAGGCACCTGAATCGGCCGCTTGAGTAGTGTCGTGTTCCGCCGTCGCGCCAGCCGCTGAACGGCAGACGACCCAAACGAACGCCGGATGAAAACGATCAACGGCAGATCCGACCAGCTCGGCTGAACCTCCAGCAGGCCGCAGAGTTCTTCAGCCGTCTGGCTCGTGAGAGCCTCTTCGGCGATCACCGCCGGCCCCGACCCGACTGAGATGCGATGCATGAGATCATCCGTGTCGCGGCAGCGGATGCCTCTCTCGCCGGCTTGCTCGATGAGCTGGCAGGCCAGCTCCGCATCGCGTCCCTGGGGCGCCAGAATCAGAACCGGTTCATGCCGCATTCGACTGCCGTCGGCGGTCGGCGATGGGTTCGATGCGGCCATCACTCGCCCTCGCTAGCAGGGATCAGTTGGCTTCGCGGCCCATTGTAGACCGGCGTTCCCGTCAGAACGCCACTGAACTCCTCGAGCGGTGGTCCGACCTCGATCCCCAAACAGCCGCTGTGAATCTCTCGAATCGCCGTCTCATGGTCACCGTGGCGTTTCTTGATGACCGAGATGCACCGGTGCAACCGACCGCCGGCTTCGAAATGACGCATCAGCACGACGCAGTCGGCCAGATAGCTGGCATCCACCAGGTCCTGGCTGCCTTCGCGATACGCGTTCACGACATTCGTGATCAGCAACGACAGGACACCGGCGCTGTTCAGATATCCCAGGAGGTCGTGCAGCTGTAGGTCCAGCTCCCGGCGCCCGGGCATGGCGTTGAAGAAGCCGTTGATGCTGTCGATGACGATACCCTTCGCCTCTCCGATGTCCACAGATCGCCGAAGGCGGTAGAGGAATTCGCCCGGCGAGATGTCACCTACCTCGATCTGCTGCAGATCAATCAAACCGTTTGCGATATAGGGCTCCATGTCGAGCCCGAGATTGGTGGACCGCTTCAGAAACGTATCCTTGCGCTCGTCGAAACAGTAGACGCAGGAATGCTTACCGGCCTGGGCCATGGCATGGACATACAAGCTGGCCAGCGTGCTCTTGCCGGCCCCACTCGAGCCACTGATCAAGCAGGTCGTACCCTCCTCCAGACCTCCGCCCAGCATCCTGTCGATCTCAGCGTTGCCGCTCTTGATCTGATTCCAGGAAGTCCGTGGCGGCACGGGGGTGTTCTCCGTGCGGGGATACACCTCCAGACCGCCCCGGTAGATCTGGAAGTCGTGCTTGCCACCTGCGAAGGCCAGGCCTCTCATCTTGATGACTTCGAGCCGTCTGACGGGACGGCCGTAGTAGGGCGTTTCCGATTCGAGATGCAGCGCGCCGTGGGCCATCGTCTCGACGGCGGTCATCTCCTGCTGCCGGCCTTCGCTGGCGGTCAGCAGCGCCGTGCAGCCGGACTCATCCAGCCCATGCTTGAGGCGCACGAGCTGCTGGCGAAGCTGATAGGGTGTTTCGACCAGAAGTGACAACTCCGAGATCGAGTCGAGCACGAGTCGCTGCGGTTCGTACTCTCTGATAGCGGTCAGGATGGAATCGATGGCCTCGGTGAGTTCGATGTCCGCGGTGCTGAAGAGGGTCTGCGAGGAAGTCAGGTGTTTCTTGGCCCGGGCCGGGAGCTCGAGCATCTTGACGCCATTGAGAGTCCATCCATGTGAGTGCAGCATGACATTGAGTTCTTCCTCGGTTTGCAGAAGCGATACATAGAGCGCGCGTTCGCCCCGCCGACGGCCTTCGAGGAGATACTGAATGGACATCGTCGTCTTCCCAGTCCCAGGCCGGCCTTCGATCAGGTAGATGCGGCCTGGAAGGAGGCCCCCGCGAAGAATGATGTCGAGACCTGCAACGCCGGTGGGGACTGCATCTCTGCGAGGGGGAGATTGTGCCATGCCCGGGGACCTCCTTCGGAAGCAAGGTGAAGTATTGGTGCGGCTCTGAACAGCGCCGGCCGTTGTGGATCTGCTCGCCGGGAGATACGCGACGCAGGCGGAAACGTACCCCACTTCGTCTCATTTTCCCCAGCTTCCGGTGGGGCGGTCAATGCATTCTCGGTGGGGGAATCCCCCAAATCTTGCCGTATTGTGCCGATAGCGTGAACCTCGATGCAATCCTCAATGCTCTCGTTGCTCTCGATCGGCCTCCCGGCCGAAAGGACCAAACTTTACGCCCGATGGGGCCAATTCCCGCACCCGATGGGACCAAACTCCGCGCCTGGCGAAGCGTGTGTATCGCATTGCCCTTCGTCAGGCGGAGGTGCGTCCCACACCGCCCT
>CAZZIF010000024.1:23003-26669 GCA_964654025.1 uncultured bacterium | reverse complement strand
GCTGGCGTCTCTGCCGCGGATCGGTTTGGGAGGGCAGCTACCCCAGCTCGAGCATCCGGTCGACCGCACGGCGCGCCCGTACCCGGATCGGTTCCGGCACTTCGATGACGTGCTGATTACGCTGTAGCGACAGGAGAGTGTCCTGCAACGTGATCTCCTTCATGTGCGGGCAGCGGACGCTGCACAAGCGCAGCAGCTCTTTCTCAGGATTCTCGGCGGCGATGTTGTCGCCCATGCTGCACTCGGTCAGAAGGAGATAGCGGGGAGCGCTCTTCTCGCGGACGTAGTCGATCATCTTCTTGGTGCTGCCGGAGAAGTCCGAAGCATTCACGACCTCCGGGCTGCACTCGGGATGCGCCAGGATCACCACATCCGGATACTGCTTGCGGACGTTCTCGATGTCCTCGACCGTGAATTGCTCGTGCACCTCGCACTTGCCGGTCCAGCCGATCATGACCTTCTCGATCTCGGTGTCCGCACTGCGCGGGGGAATGGCCTTCGTGGGAAAGATGATATGCCGGCCGGTCTCCTGGGCCACGTTGCGCGCGAGGTATTCGTCGGGCAGGAAGATGACCGTATCGGAATCCATCGCCTCGACAATCCGGGCGGCGTTGCCCGATGTGCAGCAAACGTCGCTCTCGGCCTTCACATCGGCGTAGGTGTTGATGTAGGTCACGACCGGGACGCCCGGATACTGCTCACGAAGCTTGCGGACGTCTTCCCCGGTGATGCTCTCGGCCAAGGAACAGCCGGCCTCCAGCGAGGGCAACAGCACCGTGCGGTCCGGGTTGATGATCTTGGCCGTCTCGGCCATGAACTTGACGCCGCAGAAGACGATCGGATCCTTGTCGGTCTCGGCCGCCCGGCGGCAGAGTTCGAACGAGTCCCCTTTGAAGTCCGGAACGGTGAGGAAGAGCGCCGGCCCCATATAATTGTGGCCCAGGACGACCGCGCCGCGCTCGTCCTTGAGCCGGTTGACCTCGGTGGCCAGCTCGGCCTTCTGGCGTAGCTCCTCATCATCGAACATCGTGCCCAAGCGCTCCTTCAAGAACGCGTAGGTCTCGTCGGCTGTGCGATAGGCAATGGCCATGATCTGGCTCCTCGAGTTCAAGGCAATCCCAAATGATAGCCTAACAGTCTGCACCCGCCGGGGGTGGGATTTCAAGCCAAGCCTCGAGCTTCGCGCCAGGAGTTGAGCTTCAAGCCAAGCCTCGAGCTTCGCGTCCAGGCGCGGATTAATCAGAAGAGCGCCAAACTGGCCGGCAGGTAGCGCCGGTGGTCGGCGTAGGGCCGATCGGACATGAATACCAGCATCTCGCTATTGCGGAACCCCATGCTGAGCAGATAGCTATAGAGTTCGTCGTTCTGGTGGGGGCAGGCGAGCATGATGCGGTCCGCCTTCATCTGCTCCCGATGCTCGCTGCACCACCGCACCATCTCGCCGACGGTTGCGACCAGGTTGCGGTGCGTGGTGCCGGCAGCCGGCCCGAGCTCACCCATCTTGTTGACGAGGCCGTACCCCACTGGCCGGCCGCGGTGGCGCATGACCAGTGGTTGGAACAGCTCGCTGCTTCCCCAGTAGGCCCACTCCTTCGCCCGCGGAAAGCCCCGAACTTCCCCCTCGAACCGGCGAATCCATGCCAGGTCTCGCTGGGTAGGCCTCTCGATCACCTCGAAACCATGGGGCGTGGGCGCATAGAGCCGATCCAGCTCTGCCGTCATCAGGGTCATGAGTGACTCGGGCACCATGCCGAAGCTGCTGTAGAGGCCCACCGCTTGCTGGTTGTAGGACATGGTGGCCAGTGAGTGCACCATCCCGGGCCGATCCACCCAGACCTTCTCGATCAGCCCGCGGCCGATGCCTCGGTCCTGGAAGCGCGGATGGACGAACAACCAGGCCAGGTACCACTGCTTGCCGCGCTGCAGAGCGCCGGCAAAGCCCACGATCGTCTCCCCGCGCCAGGCGCAGTAGAAAAGCTTGGGATCGGTGGCCAGCAAGTGCGTGAACAACGTGGGCACGCGCGTCGCCCGGCGGCGGAAGGGCGCCTTGCCGGTCTTCTCCCGCAGGTGGTTCATCGACTTGAGGATCAACCTGACCGCCGGCAGCAAATCCTTCTTGCGACAGCGGCGATAACGAATCGGCACGGGCTTCATGACAGCTCCTCATCCTCCTGCGGGCCGCGCAGCGCCAACCGCGGGCCGCTCGCCACCCGCGGCGGGCCCACGCACCACCGGCCGCGAGCCCACGCACCACCGGCCGCGGGCCGCTCGCCACCAGCGGCGGCCCGCCGCTCTCACCCATCCTAGAGTTCGTCCCGGTACGCCTCCCGGCTGCGATCGGGCGCGGGACCGAAGTCCGGCTCGGCCCGGTCGTATTTCTTGCGGAGATGCAGAACCTCCTCGATGCCCCGCTCGAGCTGGCTGTCGGTACCCTTGGCCAACTCCTGCGGAAGGTTCTCGACCACGATGTCGGGCTCCACGCCCCGACCCTCGAGGCCCCAGCCCCACTCCTCGTCCCACCAGGCGAACTCGGGGAAGGTCATGTACCCCTTATCGATCGATGGACGGAACCCCCGGATGCCGACCACGCCGCCCCAGGACCGGGTACCGATGACCGGCGCCAGGTCCAGCAGCTGCACCGCCGCCGGGAAGATGTCGCCGTCGGAACCGGCGCCCTCGTTGGTCAGCACCACGAAGGGGCCGTTGAGAACCCGGTTCGGATAGGTGGTCACAGCCCCGCTGCGCCGACGATCCCAACTGATGATCGTACGCTGCAAGCGCGACAGGATCAGCTGGGAAACGAACCCTCCTCCGTTCCAGCGAGCATCCACGATCATCCCTTCCTTGTCGAGCTGTGGATAGTACCAGCGGTCGAACTCGACCAGGCCCTGGGTGCCCATGTCGGGAATGTGGACGTAGCCGATCTTGCCATCGGTCTTCTCGAGCACCTCCTCGCGGTTCTGGCGCACCCAGTCGACATAGCGCAGGCGGTGATCGCTCCCCAGCGGCGTCACCACGACGTGACGGGCCGACTCGATGTCGAGCGTATCGTTCACCGTCAGCATGACCGGCCGGCCGGCTAGATTCTCGAAGTGGGCCTCGAAAGAACGGTCCAAGCTGAAGGGCTGCAGGTTGACCTCGAAGATGTAATCGCCTTCCTTCAGGTTCACGCCCGGTTCTTTGAGCGGAGACCGCACGCGATCGGCCTCGTGGCCGCGATAGATGCGCGTGACCCGGAACGCGCCGCCCTCGCGTTCGAAGCGTCCGCCCAGTAGGCCAGTGGATCGGCGCGGCACATCGGTGCCGGTGTCTCCACCGCCGACGTAGGTGTGGCCGGTCGAGAGTTCGCCGATCATCTCGGCAAGCAGGTCGGCCAAGTCCTGGCGGGTGGCCAGGCGCGGCAGGAGCTGGGCGTACTGGTCCCGGACCGCTTCCCAGTCGATGCCGTGCATGCCGGGGTCCCAGTAGTGATCGCGCATGTGACGCCAGGACTCGAAGTAGATCTGGCGCCACTCCTCCTGCGGATCGAGCTCGATGATGAGATCGCTCAAGTCCAGAGCGGCTTCGGAGAGGTCCCCGGGCGGGGCCGCCGCACCCACCACGAAGAGCTGGCCGCGGCCTTTCGACACGATGAGTTTGTCCGCCTCGGTCGACAGATCGTAGCCG
>CAZZIF010000024.1:3496-22993 GCA_964654025.1 uncultured bacterium | reverse complement strand
TCGTCAACGTTTCATCGATGGCCGCCTATCGGCCGCTGACGAAGGTGCTGGCCTCTTCCTCTTCGAGATCGAATGCCATGAGGTCGTTCGAGGGCCCGCCCCCTCCGCCGGGACCGGGCTCGTTCATCCCCTGCATGGGCCGGGAGAGATAGAACAGTTTGCCCGAGGTCGCCGCGAGACCGAAGTAGGTGCCGGCCTCCACCGGAAGCTCCAGATACCGGCCGGCAAGCCCGTCGAAGTCGATCTCGACGGGAGTGAGTTCCTCCTCGTCGTCGGCATCGTCCTCGGTGTCGGCGTCAGCGTCGTCCTCGTCAGCGTCGTCCTCGTCAGCGTCGTCCGCGGCGTCGGTCTCGGCGTCCGCGGCCCCGGCGTCGGCTTCGGCTTCGGCTTCGTCGCCGGCACCCGCGCCATCCGCGTCCCCGGCTTCGGTATCGGCTTCGTCGCCGTCATCCGCGCCGTCCGCGCCATCGCCGTCTTCGCCATCGGCGTCCTCGGCATCGGCGTCCTCGGCATCGCCGTCTTCGTCCTCGTCTTCGATGGGCGGCACGCCGGCGGTCTCGGCGAACGGGTTCTCCACGTCCTCGCGCAGCAGGTACATGTAGGGCCGGCTGGGCTTGACGTTGATCGTCTCGAAATCGAAGCCGCCGATCATCGGGTTGATGGTCCGGTTGCTGACGAAGTAGAGATACCGACCGTCGGGATCCCAGGCCGGGTCGTAGTCATCGGTGTAGTCATCGCCAAGGCGGTGGACCTGGTCCTCTTGCGTGTCATAGATGTAGATCGAGGCGAAGTACTGCTCGTTGTTCTTCGAGTAGGCCAGCCAGCGGCCGTCGGGACTCCACGTGTAGTCGGTGATCTCCGACTGCTCGCAGTAGTCGATCTCCCGCCGCTCGCCGCCCTCGGCTGGGATCACATACAAGGTGTGGGTCTGGTCCGCGTAGGCGATCCACTGGCCGTCGGTCGAGTAGCGCGGCTGGAAGCGGCGGCCCGCCACGCCTGGGCCCTCGATCACCTCGACCTTGCCCCGTCCCCAGGAGTCGGCGCTGACGAGCTCTTCCTCGCCGCTGCGATCGGTGACGTAGAGCAGTCGTTCGCCCTCGGGATCGAAGACGACCCGATTCTCGCGAGCGCCGCTGCCCCGCGTGATCGGGAGGGTCACGCCCTCTTCGGTCGGAACGGAGAAGACCTCCCCACGGGCCACAACCACGGCGCGCTCGCCGTCGGGCGAGAGGGCGAACTCCTCCACATATTGACCCGGATCCGGGTAGCGCTTGCGCGTCAGGGTGCGCTCGCTCGGCAGGTCGATTTCGATCTCGCGTTCCTCGCCGGTTTTGACGTCGTAGAGGTGCACGTCACCGGCCAGGGTGAAGACGATCCGCCCGTCGGGGCCCATCGCGGCCTGCCGGGCGTCCCAGGTGTCGAAGCTGGTGTGGCGCTTGCGGTCGGAGCCGTCGGGTTTCATCGACCAGATGTTGCCCGTGCCGCCCTGATCGCTCAGGAAGTAGATGCGTCCTCCGTGCCACATCGGATTGACATCGAGGCCATCGAACTCGGTGACACGCCGGTAGTCCTCACGCGTGGGATCCCCAACCCAGATATCGGGCGCGGTGCCTCCCCGGTAGCGCTTCCAGGTGCCGCCGCCCCAGTTGCGCGTGAACGCGTAGCGGCCACTGATCGGGTCGATGTCGAGCCAGTTCGCGCGCCCCAGGGGCACGTTGACGACGTCGCCGCCCTCGGGCGGGACGGTGAAGAGCTCGGGGCTCCAGTGAGCGTGGTGACGAAAGCTGACGAAGATGATCTGGTCACCCTCGGGCGTCCAGCCCACCGGGAAATCGGGGATCGGGTGCCAGGTCAGCCGGCGCGGCTCGCCGCCGGTCGTCGGCACGACATAGACGTCGGTGTTGCCGTCATAGATGCCGGAGAAGGCGATCCAGCGCCCGTCGGGGGAGAAGCAGGGGCGCGACTCGCTGCCGACGTGGGAGGTCAGACGCCGGGTGCCGGTGCCGTCGGTCTTGGTGAGCCAGAGGTCACCTTCGGCGACGAAGACCACCTGGTCCCCGTGGACGTCGGGCGCACTCAAGTAGCCCGGCTTGGCATCCGCCAGCGGGGCAGCACTCCACAGCAGAAGCAGCGCCAGGAACGAGCCCATCAGCGAGCCGGTCAATCCGCCACGCGGGCGGCTACGCGGGTGGTCGTGCAATCGCAAATCCATGTCCAATCCTCCCCCCCTTAGATCCAACAGCGCGGGGGCGCGCCACCGCCCCCGTCTACAGTCATCCCACCGACCAGTACGGCGGTATGGTCGGTTGCTTACGAGGCTTACGTGACCAACTGCGCCTGGGTTGCAACTGGACGCGCCAGGTCGAAGTTCTTCGCCGCCATCTGTGCCACGGCCTCCCCGATGCTCATCGAGGCCGTCGCCGCGGGCGAGGGCGCGTTGAGGACGTGAATCTGGCCGGGCGCTTCGACGATGCGGAAGTCGTCCACCAGCTTGCCCGAGGGCTCGAGCGCCTGGGCCCGCACTCCGGCGCCGCCCGGATGGATGTCCTCGATCTGAAGCTCGGGCAGCAGGCGCCGCAAGGCCTTGACGAAGGCGGACTTGCTCAGCGAGCGCTGGACTTCCCCGATGCCGGTCTTCCAGTACTTCGCGCTCATCCGCCAGAAGCCGCCGTAGGTGACGTACTCGGCCATGTCGCCCAACGAGACGCGCGACCAGCTGTAGCCCTCACGCTTCAAGGCCAACACGGCATTGGGCCCCGCCTCGACGCCTCCTCCGACCATGCGCGTGAAGTGGACGCCCAGGAAAGGAAAGCGCGGGTCGGGCACCGGATAGACCAGGTGCTTGACCAGGTACTGCTTCTCGGGCACCAGTTCGTAGTACTCGCCCCGGAAGGGCACGATCTGCAGCCCGGGTTGGACACCGCACTTCAGCGCGATCCGGTCGCACTGCAGTCCGGCGCAGTTGACGAGGTGGCGGGCACGGATCTCCCCCCGGCGGGTTTCGACGACCATCCCCTGACTTTCGCGCACGATGCCCGTCACGCGGTGGCTCAGACGAATCTCGCCGCCGTGCTCCTGAACGATCCGGGCATAGGCGGCGGTCACCTCCGAGTAGTCGACGATGCCGGTCTGCGGCACGTGCAGACCGTCGATGCCGGTGATGTGCGGTTCGTGTTCGCGGATCTCCTCGGCGGTGATCCGGCGGAGGCCGTCGAGCCCGTTGGCCCGGCCGCGGCTCTCGAGATCATCGAGCGCGGGGATCTCTTCGGGCCGGGTGGCCACGACCACCTTGCCGCAGCGATCGTGGGCGATGCCATGCTTCTCGCAGAACGCATAGAGCGCCTCGCGCCCGCGCGTGCAGTTGATCGCCTTCAGCGACCCGGGCTTGTAGTAGAGCCCGGAATGGATCACCCCGCTGTTGTGGCCCGTCTGATGAGCGGCCAGCTTGTCCTCGGCCTCCAGAATCACGACACGCGCACCGTGTTTCGTCGACAGCGCCATCGCCGTCGCGGTCCCGATGATCCCTCCGCCAATGATCGCCACATCGAATGGCCTCTGGTCGTTCACCGTTTCGTCCTCCCTTGGTCGGCTCCTGGTTGGCGCCCGGTCGGCGCATGGTCGACGCACGGTCGACGCATGGTCGACGCCCGGTCGGCGCACAGTCCGTGAATCCAGCCCGCTACCGATCCGCCAACGTCCGCGGCGGCGCAACATCGGCTTCCTCGGCGATCGCACGCAAGGCACCGAGCACATTCTCGGCCACGGGAATTCCTTGTTCCCCGTGCACCTGGCTCTTGATGCTCTCCTTCTCGCCGTGGATGTAGATGCGTTTCTCACCCCTGGCTTTGGGGGATTCGCGCAGCATGGCCGAGAAAGCGGTCACGCGCGCCTGGAGTGCTTCGGGAGGCATGAACCGCGCCGGATCGAGCGCCATGAAGAAGTGGCCCACGCGCGGAGCGGCCACCTCGCCCGGTCCCACGTCCCGCTTCAGGTTGTTGACGTCACTGCCGTAGGCCGACCCAGACAGCACACCGCAAAGCATATCGACCATCATCGCCAGGCCGAATCCCTTGTGCCCGCTGAACTCCTCACCGCGGCCTCCCAGGGGGAGAATGCCGCCGCCCGCGCGCTCCAGCAAGTTGGCAAGCACCCGGCCGGGGTTCTGGCAATCGGACCCGGTTTCATCGGCCGCCCAGCCGATGGGCATCTCGTTGCCATTACGGTCGTAGACTTCCAGTTTGCCGCGCGGCACCACGCTGGTGGCCATGTCCAGGAGGAAGTCGTCGCCATCCGATGACGGCATGCCGAACGCGATGGGATTCGTACCGAGAATGGCGTCGACGCCGAAGGTGGGAATGACGAGCGGCGCGGCGTTGGTCATCGAGATGCCGATGAAGCGCTTCTCGAGCGCCTTCAAGACGTAGTACCCAGCGATGCCGTAGTGGTTGCTGTTCTTGACCGTGACGATCCCGACCCCGCAACCTGCGGCCTTCTCGATCGCCAGGTCCATCGCCTGTTCGGAGACGACCTGGCCCAAACCGTTGCGTGCGTCGATCGTCGCGATGGCGACACCGGCGTCCTCGACACCGAACTCGATATCGGGCACGATGTAGCCGTCACGAATGCCGTTCAGGTAACGCCGCAAGCGCGCCACGCCGTGGCTGGCGATGCCGCGCATGTCGGCCGAGACCAGGTTGCGTGAGACGATCTCGGCTTCATGGCGGGGAACCCGGTAGGCTTCGAGCACACGGACGACGAAGCTCTCGAGTTCATCGCGCATGATCTTGTTCTCGAGGCCCGAGCCGTGGCAACTCGTGCAGATCGCTTCGTGAATCGCTCCAGCGTCACTCGCGGCGCTGGGCCTGGGACCCTTATTAATGTGTGGGGTGCTCTCGGCCATGATCATTGACTCCTTCTCATACACCTTATGGACCGTGGGCAGCTCATGCACCTCATGCACCTCATGCACCTCGTGCACGGCACAACGCGCGCAGCCCGTAGATGATGGTCTTGGTCGATGCGGATCCGAAGCGGGAGCGCTGGAAGTTGGTCCGAATGCAATCAAGCGCCGGGTGATCTCCCACTTCGGCTGGACTCACCCCTGCAACTGCAACCTGGTTCCCGCGTAGGAGGTTGGCAGGTTGCAGCCGAAATCGTAGCCGGCAGCCCAGCTGCTAGAGAACCCATGATGCTCAACGCAAGCAAACTCAGCAAGATCTACCGCCTCGGAGGCCAGGAAATCCGCGCCCTCGACAACGTGGACCTCCGAATCCACCAAGGTGAATACCTGCGCGTGGTTGGCGCGTCAGGCTCCGGAAAGTCAACTTTGCTGAATCTACTGGCGGGGTTGGACACGCCCACGAGCGGCGAGATCGACTCGCCCTACGGCCGGCTGTCGAGCATGCGGCCGAATGAGCTGGCCGATTACCGTGCGCGTCATGTGGGGATGGTCTTCCAGTCATTCAACCTGATCGCCTATCGCAGCGCGCTGCAGAACGTGGCGCTCGGGATGCTCTTCCTCAACGTGAGCGCGAAGGAGCGGGATCGTCGGGCGCGGGCGATCTTGGAGCGCCTGGGGCTCGGAGACCGGCTCGACCACCGTCCGGGCGACCTCTCCGGCGGCGAGCAGCAGAGGGTGGTTCTGGCCCGCGCGCTCGTCAAGGAGCCGGCGTTGCTGCTGGCCGACGAGCCCACCGGCAACCTGGATCAAGCGACCTCGCACGAGATCGCGCAGCTGCTCGCGAAGCTCAATACCGACGGGCTGACGATCGTGCTCGTCACCCACGACCTCGCCCTCGCCGAGGACGACGCTCACCGGACGCTGCGCATGAGCTACGGGGTCATCGACCAGGAGATCCGCCACCGGCCGTTTGCCTGCGCCGACCCCCCAGAGTCCGCCCAGCGGGGTGGCGCCGCCGCCACATCGAGCCGGGGGGCCTCATGATCCCGCGCGAGTTTTTGAGCATCGCCGCCGGCAACCTGTGGCGGCAGAAGCTGCGGGCCGGGTTGACCACCTCGGGGGTCATCATCGGGATCGGCGCGCTGGTGGCCATGCTCTCCTTCGCCTTCGGCATCCAGAAGACCGCCTCGGAGCAGTTCCGTGATCTGGGCCTCTTCCACACGATCCACGTGATGCCGGGACGGGCGCCCGAAAGCCACGCGAATGCTGAAGCGAACGCTGAAGCCGACTCCACGCGGACGTCCTCCTCCCCAACGGCGAAAGTCGACTCCACCGGCGCCCCAAACGCCGCTGACACTGCTGACGCTGTCGCTGCCAACGCCGCTCATGCCGAGGAGACGACGCCCCCGGTCCGCGTTCTCGACATGGCCGCGATCGAAGAGATCGAGCGCATCGAAGGCGTCACGCTCGCCTATCCGCAGGACACCTTCGATGCCCACATCTTCTGGCGGAATCACGACCGGGCCCTGACCGCCCAGGCGCTGCCCGCCAGCTTCGGCGACAAACGCGAGTTCGGCGAGATGGCGGCCGGCCGCTTCTTCGCTTCCGACGACGCCCTCGAGGCGGTGGTGAGTGAGCAGGTGCTGCGCCGCTGGGACGTACCGCCCGACTCGATCGTGGGCGATACCCTCCTGATCCGCACCGCCGGGCGAGCAGCGCTGATGGATGTGCTGATCGACGAGGCCCTGGTCGCCTACGACATCCCGGAAGCGCTGGGCCAAACCGCTCGCACCATGGCAGGGGTGTTCCTGGACCGCTTTGGCGAGAACGAGCTGCGGGTGACGGTCTCGGGCGTGGCGCGTCTCGAGGACGGCTGGGGCTTCCGCATCTACAACCTGCTGCTACCCACCGATACCGCCGGCCGTCTCGACCGTGTGGGCTTCAGTGATCCGGTCGAACTCATCGCGCGCATGGGCGGCGAGGTCGAGGAAGGCTACGGTCTGGCAGTGGTGACCCTGGACCCGGGTGCCAACTACGATGCCGTCCGCGCGCGGATCGATGCGATGGGTTTGACCACGGTCGATTTCATGGAACGCTTCACCGAGATGCGCAAGGCGTTTCTGATCTTCGATCTCATCGTTGCGGTCCTGGCCCTGATCGCGATCGTGGTGGCGGCGCTGGGGATCGTGAACACAATGATGATGTCGATCATGGAACGTACGCGCGAGATCGGCATTCTGAAATCGCTGGGCGCACAGGGTGGGCAGATCCGCTTGCTCTTCCTGGTCGAATCCGCGCTGATCGGGCTTCTCGGCTCGTTGGGCGGACTGGTGTTGGGTTGGGTGATTTCGCGGATTGCGTCCTATGTGGCCAAACGCATCATGGAATCCCAGGGCGGCCCCACCATGGAGATGTTCCATGTGCCGCCCGCCCTGGCGCTGGGCGCGATCGGGTTTGGCCTGATCGTCAGCTTGCTTGCCGGTCTGTACCCCGCTGCGCGTGCCGCGCGTGTCGATCCGGTCGAGGCCCTTCGGCAGGAGTAGCGGCCTTTGCTTTCCCTCGTTTCGGTTTCGCGTTAGGCTAGGGTTGCGCCGTAAGAGAACGAAGGGAAAGAAGCTCCCACCGGCGCACGATGGGTGGTCAGCCGGCCGCGCTGGGTCGCGGACCGCGGGTGGTCAGCCGGCCGTGCTGGGTCGCGGACCCGCTCGGTCAGGGGCGCAGGTGCAAGGAGGCCATCATGAAAATCCTCGTCTTGGGCGGCACGATCTTTCTCGGTCGCCATCTCGTCGCGTCCGCGCTGGCGGCGGGACACGAGGTCACGCTCTTCAACCGCGGGCGGCACAATCCCGACCTCTTCCCCGAGGTCGAGCATCTGCGCGGGGATCGCGACCAGAAGCTTTCCTTTCCCGCCAAGCGTCGCTGGGATGCCGTCATCGACACCTGCGGCTACTTCCCCCGCCAGGTCCGCGCGTCGGCGGGCGCGCTGGCCGACCGCGCCAGCCACTACACGTTCATCTCGAGCATCTCGGTCTACGGTGACATCAACCAGCTCGGCATCGACGAGTCCACCCCCGTGGCGACCACCGACGATCTCGAAGCCACGACGATCACGAACGAGAACTACGGCCCACTGAAGGCGCTCTGCGAACAGGCTGCCGAGGAGACCATGCCCGGCCGCGTGCTCAATGTGCGCCCGGGCCTGATCGTGGGGCCCTACGACCCATCCGACCGGTTCACCTACTGGCCCGACCGGGTCGCGCGGGGCGGAGACATTCTGGCACCGGGCAGCCCGGCGCGGGAGATCCAGTTCATCGACGTCCGGGATCTGGCCGACTGGATCCTGCGGGCAATCGAAGGCGCCCAAACGGGCGTGTTCAATGCCACCGGTCCCGAGGAGCCCTTGACCATGCTCGGCTTCCTCGAGACCTGCCGCCACACGGTGGCCAGTGCCGAGGACGAACGGGACCTGGTCTGGGTAGACGACGACTTCCTGGTCGAGAAGGGCGTCGCACCCTATACCGAGATCCCCCTGTGGATTCCCGGGGAGCACGACACGGTGGACTGCCGGCGCGCCATAACCGCCGGCCTGTCCTTCCGTCTGGTGGAAGAGACGATTCAGGATACACTCCGCTGGGACATCGAACGCCGCGTGGCCAACTGCGGGATCGAGCGGCGCTGCGGTCTGAGCCCCCAGCGGGAGGCCGAACTCCTGCGGGCCTATGCCGCCAAAGCCTAGGCGAGCACGCTATAGCCCCCGTCGACGGTCACCGTCTGGCCGATCACCATCTTCGCCAGCGGGCTGACCAGGAAGAGCACGACGTCGGCCACGTCGTTCGGCTCGGTGAGCCGCCCGGCGGGCGTCTTCAGCTGGGAATTGCCCATGATGTCATCCCGGTGCGGGAAGTGCGCGAGCGCATCGGTGTCGACGACGCCGGCGCTGACCGCGTTGACCCGGATCCCGTCGCCCGCCAGCTCCACCGCCAGGTGGCGCACCAGGGATTCGAGCGCGGCCTTGCTCGCACCCACCGCCGCGTACATGGGAATCGCGCGCAGTGCGCCCAGGGAGCTGATCGCCACGATCGATCCGCCCTGCCGCATGAGCGGCTTCGCGCGCTGTGTGAGGGGCAGCAGCGTGGCGGCATTGATGCCCATCGTCCAGTCCCAGTGACGCCAGGTCAGCTCCATCGCGGGCTTGATCACCCCCGAGGCCGCATTGCTGACCAGGATGTCCATGCGGCCTCCCCACTCTTCCGCGATCTGGGCGAACATGCGCTCGATGTGCTCATCGCGGCCGACATTGGCCTTGATCGCCAACGCCTCACCCCCGACGGCGCGGATACGTTTGACCGTCTCCTCGGCCGCCGCGGTATTGCGAACGTAGTTGATGGCCACGCGAGCGCCGCACTCCCCCAGGCGGATCGCCACCGCCCGCCCGATACCACGCGACCCTCCGGTAACCAAGGCCGTCTTCCCTTTGAGATCGATATTCATCACGCTCCCTCCTGGAGACATTGTTAGATGCATGATACTGGATGCACAATGCTGGATGCACAATGCTGGATGCACAATGCTGGACGTACAGTGCTGGATGCACAACCCCGGGTGATTGCCGCACCGGCCAGAGAGCGCCGGCCGGGTGCCGCCGGTCGAATGTGGCCGGCCGCGTGCCGCGCGGGAACTCCCCGGGCTCACCCGACAACCTCTGGGGGGTTCCCGGGGTACCATGCGGGGAACATACCGTCTATGATCGTTCCCGGCCGTGGGATGACTGCCGGCTGTGGGATCACTACCGGCCGTGAAACGACCGCCGGCCGTGGGGTCACCGCAGACCGTGCCGGAGGCGTGCCGGAAGAGCGGCTGGCCCAGATCAGAAGCGCAGCGCAGAAACACAGGGCACGCTCCGCAAATCGGACCGCCTGCTCGCCTTCGACGCGCAGGTGCGGAGACATGCGCAGGTGCGAAGGAGCCGCGCAGGTGCGAAGGAGCCGCGCAGGTACGGAGGTGCCGCGCAGGTGCGGAGGTGCGCAGGTGCGCAGGTGCGGAGGAACCGGGAATGAGTGAACGCAAATCTTTGGCGAAACCGGCAGCTACGAGCGCATGCTCTTTCAGGCCCATGCGCCCTGAAGATCGCCAGACCCTTCTCGGCTTCTCCGAGCGGATCTGGGAGGGGCATGACTATCTTCGTCACGTCTTCGACAAGTGGGTGGCCGACCCGGACGGCTACTTCGCGGCCATGGAGTTCGACGGCGAGGTCGTCGGGTGCGGCCGGCTCATGCATATGGACGAACGCCGGGGGTGGCTCGAGGGCCTGCGGCTCAACCCCGATCTCCACGGACGCGGGTACGGCAAGCGAATGGCGCTGCATGTCATGCAGACCGGCCGGGAGCGCGGTTACGAAGAACTGCTCTTCTCGACCTACTTCGGTAACGCCGGCTCGATCCGGATCAACGAGATCGCGGGTTTCGAGTTGCTCGGCACCTGCACGAATCTCGAGTTCGACCTCGAGAAGGCAGCCGGCGTCGCTGCGGCAGCCGGGCCGGACGGCGCGGCTCGCGCCGCCAAAAACGAGACCACCTCAGCGGCAGCCGGCGAGACGACCTCCGCGACAGCCGGCGTATCGGTCACGCCCGGTCTTCCGGAGACCGGCGACATGATCTGGAACGACTGGCTCTTCCTGCCGGCCGAGGTACCCGGCCGCGAGAAGCATGTGCCCGAACCGATCACGATCGGCCGGGGCGCGTGCCGGATGCTCTTGGCCGACAACGCCAAGTATCCGCATATGCTCGACATGGGTTGGATGGAGCAGGTGGGGGGCGAGGACGGCCGGGCCTGCCTGGCCTTCGCCGTGGACGAAGCACGGCGGCGCGGCCGGACGCTCATCCACGCCATGGCGCCGAAACACGTGGGACTCGAACCGTTCCTACAGATGGGCTTCATCTACTTCGAGCAGCCGCAGGACGTCTACCTCTTCCGGGGCAATGCGGCCAGCCTGAAGCTCGATTTCTAGACTGGGCTTCTGAGCTGGGGCAGAACCGGACTTCTAGACTGGGCTTCCAGACTGGACTTCGGACTGGCACTTCGGGCTGGCACTTCGGGCTGGCACTTCGGGCTAGCACTTCGGGCTAGCACTTCGGGCTGGCACTTCGGGCTAGCACTTCGGGCTGGCTTCCTGAGCCGGGTTCACTCGATTCCGGCCGGCTTCTCGCGGATGAAGTTGTCGTTGCGCAGATCATGGAGGGCTTCCTCGATCTCCTCGCGCGTGTTCATGACGAACGGGCCGTAGCGGGCGATGGGCTCGTTCAGCGGATTGCCGGCCATCAGCAGCAAGCGAGCCCCTTCGGCACCGGCCCGAATCCACACCTGATCGCCTTCGCCAAAAACCACGAGGTGGGGCGACCCAATCGGCGCGATGCTGTCACCTCGCAGCCCACCACGTGCAGCCGGCGCTGAGTCCCCCGACTCCGGTCCCGTTTCTCCGCCGCTGCCTTCTCCCCCGCCGTGTCCCGTCTCGCTTCCGCTGCCTTCTCCTCTGCCGTGTCCCGTCGCTCCGCCGCTCGCCTCGGTCCCATCGCTCGCATTCGCTCCCGGTCCGAACACGGCGGTGCCGCGGAAGAGATAGGCGCAGGCGTTCTTCTCCGCCGACAACGGCAAGACCACCGAGGCCTCCGGCGCGAGATCGAGGTCGAAGTAGGTGGGATCGGCGGCCATCTCGGTCACCGCTCCCTGGGTGTCGCCGAAGGAACCTGCGATGACTCGCAAGGCAACGCCTTCGGCCGGGGAAAGCTGCGCCATCTCCTCGGCCCGAATGTCACGGTAGCGGGGGGTGCTCATCTTCTCCTTGGCCGGGAGATTGACCCATAGTTGAAAGCCCACGAGCCCACCGGGAGTTTTCTGGGGCATCTCCTCGTGCATGATCCCGCTGCCCGCGGTCATCCACTGCACCTGATCCGCGCCGATCGTGCCCTCGTTGCCGAGGCTGTCACGGTGGCGCACCTCGCCGCTCAAGACGTAGGTCACCGTCTCGATCCCGCGATGCGGGTGCCACGGGAAACCGCGGATGTGATCGGCCGGATCCGTCGAGCTGAAGTCGTCAAATAGCAGGAAGGGATCCACCGCGTCCAACTCTCGCGTCGCGATGCTGCGCTTCAGCTTGACGCCCGCGCCTTCGAGCACCGGCTGCGGCGTAACCAAGCGGGTTACGGGTCTCGGCGTAGCCATGGCACCTCCCGGGCGGCCTGGCCAGTCTCGCTCCTGACCGCCCTTGCCGGCTTGTCGGCTTGTCGGCCACCAAGCCTGCCGGTGCGCCGACCTACGGAACCAACCGGTAGGCCGGCCCACCAGATGAAAGGGCGGGCCGGCCTACCAGGCTTACCAGCTCGCCGCCTACCGGGCCTGCAGGGTCGGCCGCTTGAGCCAGCGGTAGAAGTCTCCATCGGTTGAGAGAATGAGCGTGCTCTTGTCGTCGATCGTGGTCTGATAGGCCTCCATGGTTCGCATGAACTCGTAGAAGGCCCGCGACTCAGCGGACCGGTCGTAGGCATTCGCGTAGGTGCGCGTTGCCCGCCCATCGGCTTGCCCCTTGATTCCCTGGGCTTCCCGGTAGGCCTCGGACTGAATGCGCTTCAGCTCGCGCTCCCGCTCACCGCGAATGCGAGAAGCCTGGCCCTGACCTTCCGAACGGAACCGGTCGGCTATCCGCTTCCGTTCGGCGATCATGCGTTCATAGACCTTCAGACGCACCTCCTCGACGTAGTTGATGCGCTTGAACTGCACATCCAGGATCTCGATACCCAAATCCGATGTGCGTTCTTGAGCCCTCTCGAGCACGACCTGGCGGATATCCTCGCGGCCCAGCTCGATCTCGGCCAGCAGGGTCTCGTCCTCAGGCAACAGCTCGCCAAACTCGGGCGTCCGATTCGTGCTCCGAATCACCTCCACGAGCGGGTGGTTCGCGATCGCGTTGCGCGTCTCGCCGTCCAAGATGTCGTCGAGCCGGGTCTGTGCGCCCCGCTCATCGTTCAAACGCTGGAAGAACAGCAGCGGATCGGTGATCCGCCAACGGGCATAGGTATCCACCCAGATGAAGCGCTTGTCTCTCGTCGGCAGCTCGTTGGCATCGCCATCCCACTCGAGGAAGCGCTTGTCGAACCGGTGCACCTTCTGGATGAACGGCGTCTTGACCTTGAGCCCCGGGCTGAAGATCGGTTCGCCCACCGGCTTGCCGAACTGGGTAATGATGCACTGCTCGGGCTCCTTCACGATGTAGAAGGTGCTGTTGAGCACGATCAGCGCGATGACTGCTACGATGATCCAACCCCATTTCATGTCTCTATCTCCTCACGTGGTTCGTGGGCGTGTTTTCCGTGCCGCAACGTCAACCGCGATTACTTCCCGCTCGCCGCGTTGTTGAGGTTGAGCAGCGGCAAGATACCGCTCAGCTCATCATCGACGATGTACTTGGTCTCCACCTTGGGCAGGATCTGGGTCATCGTTTCCAGATAGAGCCGCCGCCGGGTCACGTCCGGTGCCCGCCGGTAGTCATCGAAGAGGGCCACGAACCGCGCCGAGTCGCCTTGGGCGCGATTGACGCGGTCGAGCGCATAGCCTTCAGCCTGCTCGATCGTCTGCAGGGCCTCGCCCTTCGCACGCGGGATCACCTGGTTGTACTCGGCTTGAGCCTGGTTGATCAGCTTCTCGCGTTCCTGTTGTGCTTCGTTGACCTCATTGAAAGAGGCCTTCACCTCATCGGGCGGATTGACGTCCTGGAGCACCACCTGGTCCACCTGGATGCCCGTCTCATACTGGTCGCACAGCTCCTGCAAGCGTCGCTCGACCTCGGAGGCCACCTCCATGCGTCCGATCGTGAGAACCTCGTTGACCGTACGGTCACCGACGACCTTGCGCATCGTCGCCTCACTCATGGCGCGGAAGGTTTCGCCGACATTGCGCACCCGGAAGAGGAACTTGTAGGGATCGACAATCCGGAACTGCACGACCCATTCGACCACGGCGGCGTTGAGGTCGCCGGTCAACATGTGGGACTCGCCCTCCAGCCCACGGGCGGCATACTGCGTGCGCACGGCAGCTGAGACCGTGCGAAAACCAAACTCGGCCTTCAGCTGGCGCTGCACCGGCACCTTGGTCACCGATTCGATGCCGAAGGGCATTTTGACGTTCAGCCCCGGGCTGGCGGTTCGAACGAACTCGCCGAAGCGCAGGACGATCCCCACCTCCTCCGGATCGACGGTGTAGAAGCTCGTGAAGGCGATGATGAGCAGGAGAATGATCCCAATGATGATCCTGGGCAGCCGGCCGCCGAGATTGGGCATCTTCACCTGCGGGATTTTGATGTCCTGGCCGTCAAATTCGATTCGCGTCATGCGCGACTCCTTTCACCGTGACCACAACCTGGCAGCCTGACTCCGCTGACGCTGCATCTGGATTTGCTACCAGCCAAGGAGGTCATTCGCTGGATGTGTGTCGGTGTGAGGTGGGCAAGCGAATGCGCGTCGCCGGATACACTCCTGTACCGCGACGCGCGAGCAACCTGCACTCCTCCCTGGCAGGTCGTACGCCGAGCATCATAGCCGGAAAGCGGGCAGCCGAAAAGGTCAATCCGGGCCGTTCACCCGGCCCGCTGACCCGGCCCGCTCATTCGCGCTACTTGCTCACAAGTAAAAGAGTTGCAGGCGTGAAGCGTACGAAGAGATTCACGCCAAGGAGTTCGATCCAAGAGTTCGATCCCAGAGTCCGATCCCAGAGTCCAGTCCCTGAGGCTGATCCCTGAGGTCGACCCAAGAATTCGATCCCAGAGGTCGATCCAAGAAGCTTGACCGCCAAGGGCCGGCCCCTCACCCTGGTGCCCTGTTATCCTGTTACCCTGCTACCCTGCCAGGGTTCAGTCAATCTACGGGCAAGGAGGGAACCGCCATGAGGCTGACAATAGCGAGCACGTTGGCAAGGACGAAGGCGACATCGCACCGAGATGAATCGAACGGCACACTGGGTGGGCTGGCCGCAGCGTTGATGCTCGGACTGGTGCTGCTCCTCACGGCCGGCTGCGGGGGGGGCGACGGTGATGGCGGGAGCGCGGACAGCGACAGCGGCGCAGCGGCCGGCGCTGGCGCGGCCGAGACCGAGGCGGCGGCGGGCGGTGCCGGCGGGGTCGAGACCGAGGCGGCGGCGGGCGGTGCCGCCGGAGCCGAGACCATCCAGCTCGCCATCGGGGGCATGTACTGCCAGGCTTGCGCCGACGGTATCCAGGCAGCCCTCGCCAAGGCTCCTGGCGTTCGGAGTTGTTCGCTGAGCTTCGCCGACAGCGTCGCCGTGGTCTCGCTCGAACCGGGTAGCTTGAGGGCCGAGGAGCTGATCGGCATCGTCGAAGACGTGGGCTACAAGGCACAGGTGAAACCGTAGGCGGTAGGTGTTCCACCAATCGGGTCTACCCGAAGAACTCCTCGTGCAGGGCGTGGACAGCGTCCTCTTCCCGGGCGCCGTCGATCAGCACGCTGATGATCGTGTTCGAGTCCACGCTCTGCAGAATCGCGATCCCTTTGCAGGCCAGGGTCGCGACCACCCGGTGCATGATGCCGGGGATCCCGTGAATGCCGCCGCCCACGAGCGTGATCTTCGCGCAGTGGCGGCGCAGTTGCAGGTCCAGCTCGAGCGGCGCGAGCACCACCTCGGCTTCCGCCAGCCGTTCCCCATCCAATGTGAACGCGATGCGGTCCGGTGCGATCGAGAACATGTCGAGGCTGATTCCCGCCTCCGCGATCGAACCCAGGATGCGCTCGAGTACCGAAGGGCTCAGACCCGCTTCGCGGTCATGCACCAAAATCTGTGCGATTCCGCTCATCGAGGTCACCGATGTGGTACGTGAAGTGGCCATCGGCGCAGGCTGCCAGCGTCCCTCCTCGGCCACCAGATAGGTACCTACCGTGCTCTCGTCCAACCCTCGGATCTGCACCGGCGTATGGGCGATCCGCGCGAGGTCGGCTGCGCGCGGGTGAAGCACCTTCGCCCCACGGCAGGCCAGCTCGGCGGCTTCGCGGTGGGTCATCGCTTCGACGGCGCGCGCGCCGGAGACACGCCGCGGATCGGCCGTCATGACGCCGTCGACATCGGTGATGATCTCGGCACGCTCGGCGTCCAGGGCCGCCGCCAGTGCAATGGCGGTCGTATCGCTCCCCCCGCGTCCCAGCGTGGTCACATCGCCCGTGAGCGAAACGCCCTGGAAGCCCGCCACCACGACCACGCGGCCTTCATCCAGATGCTCGCGAATGCGCACGGGCCGGATCTCGCGAATCGCCGCCTCACCGTGACGGTCGTCGGTAATGATGCCCGCCTGATAACCTCGTAGCGATACGGCCGGCATCCCGCAAGCTTCGAGCTGGGCGGCAAAGACCGCCGCGCTCAGATCCTCACCGCAGGAGAGCAAGGCATCCTGCTCCCGGGGCGTCGTCTGCGTGTACTTCCCGATGAGATCCTTGAGCGTGTCGGTGGCGTACGCATCGCCTCGCCGTCCCATCGCCGAGACGACCACCACGATCCGCTTCCCATCGAGAAACCGGCGGCGGACACACTCGGCCGCACGATCGCGCGCCTCCTCGCTGCCCAGACAGGTGCCGCCAAACTTCATGACGATCAGTCCCCCCGGCCCGGTCCCGGCGGGGGACGAACGCAAGTCTCCGGGAGACGGCGGCCCCGGCGGCGGCTCTGGAGGCGGTGCTCCCTGCGGCGGGTCAGCAGGCGGCCCCGGCGGCGGCCCCGGCGGCGGCCCTGGCGGCGGAACGGACGGTGGCCGGTTCATCGCACCCACCTCCCCTGTTCCAGTAGCACCTCGCCGATCTGAATCGCGTTCAAGGCCGCGCCCTTCCAGAGCTGATCCGACACCACCCAGAATCGCACCAGGCAGCGATCGGCTTCGTCCACGCGCACCCGTCCGACGAAGACGTCCTCGCGGCGCGCCAACGCGCGCGGCGTGGGCCGGTCGGCCAGCACGACACCGGGCGTGTCGGCCAGCAGCGTCCGCACCTCCTCGGCCGTCGTCTCGCGCCGCAAGCGGACGAACACCGACTCGCTGTGACAGCGCTCGACCGGCACGCGCACGGTGGTCGCATAGATGCCGATCGAATCGTCCTCGAGAATCCGGCGCGTCTCGATACGCATCTTGCGCTCTTCGGTGCAATCGCCGCCCGCCGCCGGTTCCCCGATGAAGGGCAGGAGGTTCATGAAGATCGGCTCATCGTAGAAGCGGCACTCTTCGGGCTCGCCGCGGGCGAAGCTGCGGGCCTGCCCGATAAGATCATCGAGCGCCGCGCGGCCCGCCCCGGAGACGGCCTGGTAGGTCGAGACGATGACCTCGCGGATCCCGAACGCGATATGCAGGGGCGCCAGCGGCAGCAGCATGATGATGGTCGAGCAGTTGGGATTGGCGATGATGTAGCCCGCATCGCGCCGTGGACTCGCCAGAGCACCGGGGTTGATTTCCGGGACCACCAGGGGCACGTCCGGGTCTTCCCTGAAGGCGGAGGAGTTGTCCACCACCACGGCCCCGGCCGCGGCGAACCTGGGCGCGTGCTCACGCGCGGTGGCGCCCCCCGCCGAGAAGAAGATGAGATCGAGCCCGCCGGGATCGGCCTTCGCGAGGTCCTCGACCACCACCGGCGCTGCGGGCCCATCCGGACGAAGCCTCACGGGGATCTGACGCCCTGCCGATCGCGAACTCGCGAACAGGCGCAGCGAGGCCATTGGAAAAGCGCGCTTCGCGAGCAGTTCGAGAAACTCCCGTCCCACCATTCCGGTGGCGCCGGCGATGCCGACATGTAAGGCCCTTCGTCCACGCATGGTAGTACCATTATATAGTCGCCTCCCAATCGCAAGAGGCCAAGTTGATGACGGCGAAGTCCAGGATGCGAAGTCCGGCGACGAAGTCCAGGCGGCGAAGTCCGGCGGCGAAGTCCGGGAGGCGAAGTCCAGGCGGCGAAGTCCGGGAGGCGAAGTCCAGGTTGCCTCTCCCGGCGCCGCGAGAGATACTCCCCGCCGGGCTTCCGCAGGAACCTGTAACCAGAGACGGGCGATGGCATGGCGGCATTGCGCTTGGATCGGCTTGGCTTTCTGAACCGTGGTCCGATCGACCTCACGATCGAACCCGGTGAGTGCGTTGCCCTGGCCGGCCCGTCCGGCTCGGGCAAGACGCTCATGTTGCGGGCCATCGCGGATCTGGATCCCCACGAAGGCCGGGTGTACCTGGGCGAGGACGAGGCCCAGCAGCTCCCAGCGCCCCTCTGGCGCCACCGCGTCGGTCTGCTGCCCGCCGAAAGCCAGTGGTGGCATGATCGGGTCGGCGATCACTTCCCCCCGGTCCCCGGCGAGAGCACGACGGCCGAGCAGGCCCTTGCCGGCCGGAACTGGCTGGAAGAGCTGGGATTCGCCGATGGGGTCATGGACTGGGACACGAGCCGGCTCTCGACGGGCGAGAAACAACGGCTCGCCCTGGTTCGATTGCTGCGCAATCGCCCGCACGCGCTGCTGCTCGATGAGCCCACCGCCAGCCTGGATCCCGAGAACGTCGGCCGCGTCGAGCGACTGATCACCGAATTGCGTCACGCCACGCAAATCCCGGTCTTGTGGGTGACCCACGATGCCGCGCAGATCTCGCGAATCGCCGATCGCGGCTATCGGATCGACGGCCAGGGACGCCTCGCCGAGCAGGTCCACCCATGAACGTGATCGCTCTCAGCCCGTGGGATCTCCTCTTGGCCGCCGGGCTGGTGCTCCTGCTGGCCGTCCTTGCCACGCGGCTTCGGCTGGGGGTCAGCCGCCAACTCGTGGTCAACGGCATTCGCATGACGATCCAGCTCTTGCTGATCGGTCTCGTGCTCGACGTCATCTTCGGTCATACGAAGCTGCACTGGATCGCCTTGATGGCCTTCGTCATGCTCGCCGTCGCCGGCCGGGAGGTCATGGCCCGCCAGAGACGCCGATTCACGGGCTGGTGGGGATACGGCATGGGCGCGCTGTCGATGTTCGTCTCATCGTTCGCCGTCGCCATCCTGTCACTGACCGTCATCGTCGCGCCCGAGCCCTGGTATCAACCTCAATACGCGATCCCTCTGCTCGGCATGCTCTTGGGCAACACGATGAACGGCATCGCCCTTTCGCTCGATCGCTTGACCCAGTCCACCTGGCAGCAGCGGGCCGCCATCGAGAGCCGCCTCATGCTCGGCCAGACCCGCCAGGAAGCGATGGGCGGCATCATGCGCGACAGCATGCGCTCGGCGCTGACGCCGACGATCAACGCCATGGCCGCCGCCGGGATCGTGAGCCTTCCGGGCATGATGACCGGGCAGATCCTCGCCGGTGCCTCGCCCATCGAGGCGGTCAAGTATCAGATTCTGATCATGTTCTTGATCGCGTGCGGGGCCGGCTTCGGCTCGATGGCCGCGATCTGGATCGCCGGCAAGCGCCTGTTTGATTCACGCCATCGCCTCCGCCTCGATCACCTGCAGCCGCCGCGGGGCGGATGACGCCGCGGGGCGGATGACGCCGCGGGGTGGACGGCGCCGCGGGGCGGACGGCGCCGCTGGGCGGATGAC
>CAZZIF010000024.1:0-3396 GCA_964654025.1 uncultured bacterium | reverse complement strand
CAGCTCAGAAGGCTTCCAATATCCCTTTTCCAGCCACTTCTTCCCTCCAAGCACGGATCGAGGTCAAAGCGGGGATTTCGGGACGCCGATTCGTATGACCGCGACCCAAGGGCAGTCTCGACGAGCCAGGCCACATATTCTGAACGCACTGGAGGCGCTCTAGGAGCAGCTGTCCGGTCCTGTGCGTCGCGCACATCGCGATCCAGCTTGTGGTGCCAGCTGCGATCCCAAACGAATTGTCTGTGAATTGGGAGGACGTATGTACCGTTCGAAGTGGGGATATTTGTGTGCGGGGCTGGTCGCCCTGGCCCTGGTGGGTCTGGCTTGCTCCTCCGATGACAAGAGTACGAACTCGAGTGTCGATCCGGGTGGGAATCCCGACGGCACGCACTTGATCGCGGCCGAGATCGGCGCCGCGGTGCTGACCGGGGGACAGTTCATGGCCCTCGTCGAGCGGATGGATTCCGGCGCCCCCGGCGCCGATGATCTCACTTTCTCTCTAAATGGAGAGACGCTCAACGCATCGGTGGGCAGCTATGATGAGAGTGCCGTCTACGCGAAG
The DNA here is from genome assembly GCA_964654025.1 of uncultured bacterium. GTDB lineage: Bacteria > Eisenbacteria > RBG-16-71-46 > CAIMUX01 > WJJG01 > CAYQJL01. The sequence goes on along the minus strand of CAZZIF010000024.1, from coordinate 2,834 downwards.
CTCGGTTTCGGGTTCACGAAGGGTGCGTCGTACACCATCGATGTGTCCTCGGGCAGCAAGAGTTCCTCTTGCTCCTTCACCGGTCCGACCTATGCCTACCCGACCATCCGCGAACCGGGCGACGGAGGGAGCTTCAATCTGGGAGAGGACATCGACGTGAGCTGGGTCTACGACACCGACGACCCACCGGAACGCGTCTACTTGACGGTCATGCCGAATGGCAGCGAAGAGTCGGTCATCTACGAACAGACGATCAGCGGATCGCGGTCGCACACGATCCCCGGCTCGGTGACGGCCGGTCACACCGAGTACACCTCGCTCCTCATCACAGTCGATGGAGGCGAGATCGCCTTCCCGTTCGACGGCGATCTGGCCTACACGGGCAGCAATGTGGTGACGGTCCTGCCTGGGGATGCGATCGAACTCGTCCCGACACAGCCGAACACCTTCACCGTGGCACTCGATCCTTACTCGACGAGTCTGGTCGCCGATGGCGTGAGCAATACGACCCTGGTAGCGACGGTCTGGAATGAAACCCTAGGTGATGACGTCCAGGCTCCAACCGTCACCTTCACCGTCGAGCCCGAAGACGCGCTCACCATCAGCCCCAATCCGTGCTCGGCGCCCGAGGGGTCTTCCGAGTGTCACGTCACGGTGACGGCGGGGCTCATCGGGGGGACGGCCACCGTCACGGCCACCTATCAGGGCACCGACAGCGAGCCGCTCGCCTACACCTTGAGCGAGCAATTCATGGTGACGCTCGGCGAGGGCGAGTATCCTGAGATCAGCTGGCCGTCGTCATATACGGCCAGCACGATTTCGGTCTTCAACATTGGACAGGGATCCGACGTCAAGGCCTGGTCGATCATGGCCATGACCTCGCCAGGTATTCAATCGTCCATTACGTATGGCACGAAGCCGGGCGGAGCGTTGCAGGTGGTGCCCATCAACAACGCCACACCGGCTCCGCTGGCCGAGGGAAACAACTACCGAATCGTGTTCACACTCGATGGGGGCGCCACAGAGACCTTCACCTTCACCAGGTAGACATCACCCGTGAGTGCCTGCCAGTTCAGTGGACACTCACGATCTGAAGACACGATCCAGTTGGGAATACTCGTCTCGAGGGGCGGTCATCCACGCGGTGGCCGTCCCTCTTCATTGTCAGCTGCCCCTCTGGGCGTAAGCCCACCTACGCCGCTATTCAGGTGGCTCGCCCGGCGGTGGCAGGGGTGAGATGTCCTCGATGACCTTGCGCTTCCATGAGCCGGTCGAGAACCAGATGGCCGCGGCGATGGCTGTGACCGTGTTGGAGATAAACATCCCCCACCACAGCCCGGATGGGCCCAACCCCAGCGTGATGGCCAGCAAATAGGCGGCTGGAATGCGCAGTCCCCACAGCCGAATGACGTTCAGCACCATGGCAGGCACCGTGTGGCCCGATCCCTGGAACGAGGCCAGCAGCACCATCACGAAGCCGAAGGCGAATACGGAGTACGACGTGATGCGGAACAGGTCCCGGCCGTAGCGGATCACCTCGGGATCGTCGACGAAGATCTTCGAGATCGAATCGCCGAAGAAGAACATGAGCGTCGTCACCGGCAGCAGAATGGCGCCGACCATCAGGGCGGAGACCATGACCGACCGCGAGGCACGTTCGGTATCGTCGGCCCCCAGGCACTGCCCGACGGCAGTGGCGTTCGCCTGCGAGAACCCCATCATCGGCACCAGCGCCATGTGAATGATCCGGTGACCGATACCGAAGGCGGCCGTCACGGCCGACCCGAAGGTGTTGACGATCCCGATCAAGAGCGTGAAGCCGAGCGAGGTCGTGGCCTGGCCGAGAGAGAGGGGCAGCCCGATCCGCAGGATCTTGAGCGCAATGCGATTGTCCCAGACGATATCGCTTCGGTACAGACGGAAGCCGCGATCCCCGCGGAAGAGCCGGATCAATCCCAGTGTCGACGCCAGGGCTCGCGCGATGACGGTCGCGATGGCCGCCCCGGCCACACCCAACGCCGGGAAAGGCCCCCAGCCGAAAATGAGGAGCGGATCGAGGACCACGTTCAGCAGCATCGAGATGCCGTTGACCTGCATTGGACCCACCGTGTCACCCATTCCGGTGTAGATCCCCTGATACACGAAGAAGGCGAACATGAAGGGCACGCCGATCATGATCCAACGCATGTAGAGGAGCGTTTGCTCGAAGGCGTCGGGCGGGGTCTGAAGCATCCGTACGATCGGGGCGGAGAAGACCAGTCCCAGAATCGCAAGCCCTACGCCGACGAAGGAAAGCAGGAGGAGCGTCTGGCCCCCGGCGCGGCGCATGTCGGCAAACCGCTTGGCGCCCCGGTACTGCGAGACGAGCGTCGTTCCCCCCATGCCCAAGCCCATCGCAATCGAGAAGCCGATGAAGAGCACGTTGATCGTGACCGTCGGGGCGACGATGGCCGTCTTCCCCAACTTGCCCAACCAGAAGGCGTCGACGAGGTTGTACAGTGTTTGAAAGAGGAAAGAGAGCATGACCGGCCAAGCCACGGCGAAGAGATTCCGGGCCAGGGGTCCGGTGGTCATGTCACGGCCGGCGGCCGCAGGCGGCCTCACGCGTCCCTCCTTCCTACCGACGACAAGCGCGCGAAGAGCCGACTCTACCACAGCCGCGGCGGATGCCGCCACGGGGTGGCATCGAAGCGCATCGGATAAACCGGCCGGTATATCGCAGCCGGGTTGGGGAGCCATGCCAACTACCACAGCTACGCCAACCAGACCAGCTACCCCCGCTACGCCAGGAAGAGCAGCGCCACGCCGGCGACGGCGATCACGGCCCCGAGGAT
>CAZZIF010000023.1:17286-26748 GCA_964654025.1 uncultured bacterium | reverse complement strand
GAGGGCCCGTCCGATGGCCACTCGCTGACGTTGCCCGCCGGAGAGCTCGGCTGGCTTGCGGTCCAACAGCGAGCCGATCCGCAGCCGCTCGGCGGTCCGCCGCACACGTTCGGCGATCTCTTTCCGCAAGGGGCGAGGTTTCTGGTTGGTGAGCGGAAAGGCGATGTTCTGCTCGACCGTCATGTGTGGGTAGAGGGCATAGCTCTGAAACACCATTGCGATTTGCCGGCGGAACGGATCCAGGAAGATCCCCTCGTTCGCATCGGCGACGGTGCGGTCACCGAGATGGATTCGGCCCTGGGTAGGATACTCCAGGCCCGCGATCAGATTGAGCAGGGTGCTCTTACCGCACCCGCTCGGACCGAGAAGCACGAAGAACTCTCCGGGCTCGACATCGAGATCCACTCCGGTCAGCACCTCTACGCGGCCGCGCATGCTGCGGAAGGTTTTCGTAAGGCCTTCAATCTGGATAGCAAGGGGTCGCATTTCTCATGTCCTCGACAACCACGGCGAAATGATCCGAACCTTCCGCCCGGTCAGGCGCCGCTCAGCCCTTCACGGCGCCGCCCATGAGTCCCTGAACGATGTACCGCTGAAAGAAGATCGTCAAGACCACGAGCGGAAGTGTGGCAAGCGCGGAGGCGGCCATCAAGTCCCCCCACGGAATCTCGCCGTGCAGACCTTCGAACATCGCGATTCCCACCGGAAGCGTTTGCGCGGAAGGATCTTGGGTCAACATCAATGCCAGCAAGAACTCGTTGAAGCTGGCGATGGCCACGAGCAGGAACGACGAGAAGATGCCCGGAAGCGCAATGGGCAGAAGAACCCGCCCGATGATCGTGAGGCGTCCGGCTCCATCGACCCGGGCAGCGCGATCCAGGTCCCGCGGAATCTGCGCGAAGTAGCTCATCGTGATCCACACCGCCAGGGGAAGCCACAGGGCGCAGTAGGGCAGCACGAGAGCCGCGTGAGTGTTGAGCCATCCGAGATCCGTGAAGAACCGGTAGAGGTGCCCTACGATGCTGATGGGCGGGAACATCGACACTGCCAGCACGCCCAAGGGCAACAGCAGCCGACCGGGGAACTCGAGTCGCGAAACCGCGTAGCCGGCCAAGGTCGCCACGATGGTCACGATCACGGCAGTGACGATCGAGACGATCAGGCTGTTGCGCATGTAGCTCATGAAGTTCAGCGACGGATCCCGCAGGACGTTGAGGTAGTGGCGCCCGGTCAGCGTGGCCTCACCGGTGGCCAAGGCATCCGGCCGTGAGACCAACGAGACGAGCAACATCCACAAGAACGGTATGAGGACGAACAGGAGTAGCGCGAGCGAACCAATGATCCACATGCGGCGCCTCTGCGCGTTTGTGGGTGGCCAGCGCATCAGACTCTCCTATCGCCGGAGCGACTCGGCAAAACGGCCCAGCTTCAAGTAACCTAAGGTGATCGTGAAGACGAGCAGAAAGGTCACTACCGAGACGCTGGCGCCGCGGCCGAAGCTGTCGGCCGCATAGTACTCGAAACCTAGCAGGGAAAGCGTCTTGGTGCTCCCGCCCGGTCCGCCACCGGTGAGGACATAGACCAGATCGAACAGGCGCAACGAGTCGATGGTTCGGAAGATCAGCGCGATCAGCAGAACCGGCTTCAGGAGCGGGAGCGTGATACGCCAGAACCGCCGCATCATCGATGCGCCGTCGATCCGGGCCTGCTGGTAGAGGTCACCCGGCACAGCTTGCAACCCCGCCAGCAGGATGATGACCATGAAGGGTGTCGTCTTCCACACTTCGGCGACCACGAGCGCGCCGAAGGCCGAGGTCGTCGTACCCAGCCAGTTGATCCGTTCGACCGACAGGCCGCTGCTCGTCATGATCAGATTCAGCAATCCGTAGGTGTAGTCGAAGATCGATTGCCAGATGCGGGCGGAGACGATGGTTGGGATAACCCACGGAACAAGGACGGCCGCACGGAGCGCGTTGCGCCCACGGAAGCGCTCATGGAGCAGCAAGGCGAAGAGCAGGCCCAGCACCGCTTCGAGGGCCACGGCGACGATCGTGAAGAGGCCGGTGAAGCGAACGGCCTTCCAGAACTCGTCGCGCGCCAGAAGATCGGTGTAGTTCCCGAGGCCGACGAATCGGGTGGGCAGGAAGCTCACATCACGGAACAGGCTGGTCCAGCAGGCCCCGGCAACGGGGTAGAGCACAAAGACACCCACCAGGGTCAGCAGCGGCAGCAGCAAGAGATAGGCCGTCTTTGCCTCCGGACCCGGGCACCGGATGCTTGCAAACCTAGCGCCCCTAACGCGCATACTCGGCCACCAGCTGCTCCAGCTCGGCCTGAGCCTTCGAGAGCGCCTGCTCGGGAGTTGCGCGGCCGGACAGTGCGGCGTTCAGGTGTTTCTGGAGTGTCTGCGACAAGCGGGGGTAATAGGGGACCGTGGGCCGGGGCAGCGCCTGATAGAAGACCTCTTCCAAGGCGGCCGTTGGGGTGTCTTTCACGGCGGGATCGCGGTAGACGTCGGTGCGGCCCGGATTGTGGGTGATCTCAAAGACCATGCGCTTCTGAACCTCGTAGGAGGTCAGGTACCGGACGAAGGCCACCGCGTCGGCTTTGCGGTCGGCATGGCGCGACACGGCGACGTGGTACCCACCCAGAGCAGCGGCGCTGTGATGACCCTCGAAGTGGGGTAGGGGCGCGACCGCGAAGCGGCCTCGCACGGGCGAGTCCTCGGCCGCGTGCCGCCCTTGCGCATACGGCCAGTTGCGTTCGAAGAGAGCCTGGCCATTGTGGAACAGGCGCCGGACCTCCTCCTCTTTCATCTCGGTGTAGGTGTTGGGAGGGGAAACGGCATGTTCGTGGATCAGGTCGCGCATGAAGCGTAGAGCGCGCAGGTTGGCCGGCGTATCCAGGACCGGTTGGTCATTCTCGTCCACGAAGCCGCCCCCCGCCGAGGCGAAGAACTCGAGCGCATTGCATACGAGCCCCTCGTACTGCGCTCCCTGCCAGGCGAAACCAAAGAAATCCGGGTCGGTCTCGCGCTCGGCGGCCTGCACGGTGCGTGCCATCTCCAACAGCTGTGTCCAGGTTTCTGGCGGACCATCATAGCCGTGCTTGCGCAAGAGGTCCGTCCGGTAGTAGAGCAGGCCCGCATCGACGAAGAAGGGCAAACCGATCAGATCGCCGTCATGGCGGTCCGCAAGGTTGACGATATTGGGAAAGAAGGCCGACCCATCCAGACCGTGTTCATTCAAGGGCTCCAGCCATCCGGAGGAAGCCAGCTGACCGATCCAGGCGATGTCCATCAGAAAGACGTCCGGGTCCGGCTCATGTCCCCGTAGACCGACCATGATCTGCTGCTTGCGCTGTTCGGTTTGCGTCGCCGATCGAATGAGCGTGATCGGTATGCCGCTCTGCTCCTCGAAATCTCTGCAGATCTCTTCGTAGAAAAGGAACTCGTGTGGCGCCCCACCGGTCATGAACGTGAGTTCGGCTTCGTGGGAGCACCCCGCGAGTGCGCCAAGAAGGCAGACTGCTGACAATACCCAGACTGGCCGCATGTCAATGGACCTCCTGCTTGACCATGCGATCCCGGCAAGTTGAATCAGCCTACGAGATGACCATCTGCCGTGCAACCACCGCCGCGGGTTACCCGCCCGGCTGTGGCTCAACGCTGGCTCAGCACCCGCTCAACGCCGGCTCAACGCTGGCTCAACACTGTCAGCTCCATCTCAGAGCTGGCTCAGCAGTCTCTCAGCTCTGTCCCCGCTCTGTCTCAGCTTCGTCAGCTCCAGTAGAGCGGCCGGCCGTAGAAATCGTAGAGCCGTGCTTCGTATTCCCGGTTGACCGGAACGGAGGGGTCATACTCCGGGCTGCGCTCGATCTGACCTTGCGTGAGATCGACCGAAACCAGGCGTTGGCCCCAGTCGATCTTGACCGACCAGGATGGCGGGATGAGCACCTTGCGACCGGGAAGCCAGTTGCGGGTATCGATGACCAGGTAACGGATCGTCCATGTGTCGTCGTCGATGATGAAGTCCTCGACGTGACCGATCTCTCCGTCGGTGGCCTGGATATGGTAGCCAGTCACCTCCTCGGTCGAGCGCAGGTGACTGTCACCGATTCCTTCATCATCCGCGGTTTCGGCGCGTTTCTTCTGTTCCTCGGCGAGAAGCTTCGGACGGGCATGCATGCCCCAGACGCCAATACCGGTCCAGTAGTACGCCCATCCGAAGTAGCGGGAGTACTCGATTTCCCGCTGGCGAGAGACCGGCGCATCGGCGTCGAGATGGGGTGCGTCCTCGATCTGGCGCTTCGTCAAGTCCACCGGCAGGCGTCCCGACTGCCAGTCGGGGTCTCCGAGAGTTACGGGAGAGATGATCACGCGCCTCTTCGGCAGCCACTTGCCCGTATCGGCCACCATGTAGCGAACGGTCCAGTATTCGTCGTCGAAGAGGAAATCCTTACAGCGACCGATCTCACCGTCCTTGGCATGAAGAACGTAATCCTTGAGATGCGATGCGCTTCTGAGCATGAAGCCTTCCTTTCCTGATGGACCGGGTGCCGGGCACCGGTCCAAGCCAATGGTGAGCCGCCTCGGTTTCTAGTTTCGGCCGAACCCCCGGAAGGGCGCAATGGTCGCCTCACCCATGCCCCCACCGGGGCAGACCCCACGACAGCACGCATACACCCCCAGTTGCAGTTGCTCTTCGCTCCCCAGGCTGGGGATCCACAGTCACCGGAGGGTCTCGAATGGACCGACGTGGTTGACTGAGAGTGGTTGGCTGAGAGTGGTTGGCTGAGGGTGGTTGGCTGATGGCAGTGACAAGGAGGATCGAGATGAAATCCATGGATCGATGCCAAACGCACCGGGCCCATGTTGAACAGCCGTGTCCCTGGCTGCAGAGATCGAGTTACGAACGCGGCCGGAGAGCGAGAAGAAGCCGCGAACGAGATGCCCGGTTTTTCCTGGCGATACTGACCGCGATCCCGCTCGCGCTGGGCGTAGGCTCGATAATGATGGTCTCCTCTATGGGCAGTGAGGCGCTCGCGCAGAGCAGCGAGGGGTTAGAACAGAGCAAGGAGGAGGTGACTCAGCGCGGTGAGCAGGTCGCTCAGAGCGGTGAACGTAGCGCTCACCGTGGCGAGACGCCGCCCCAAGGCGGTGAAGAGGCAGCTCAGACCGCTGAGGGAACCTGGTACGATCCCATAGAGGTTGCCGCCGTGGCCCAGCTCTACCCGACCGAGGGCTACGATGCCAGCGGCATCGTGCTCTTCATCCAGGAAGGGAATGCGGTACGGATCGTCGCGGACATCGAGAACCTGTCTCCCGGCGAACATGGGTTTCACATTCACCAGTTCGGCGACTGTACCGCGGCGGACGCGACCTCGGCGGGTGGCCACTACGCTCCCTACGGTAACCCTCATGGGGCGCCCTGGAGTGCCGAGCGACATGTGGGCGATCTCGGCAATATCGTGGCGGATGAGGATGGCGCGGTCTCAATGGAGCGGGTCGACGAGGTTCTGAGATTGAGCGGGCCGCACTCGATCATCGGGCGCGCCGTCGTGGTTCACGCCCAGGCTGATGACTACGTGACCCAGCCCAGCGGCGCCGCCGGCGCGCGGGTGGCGTGTGGCGTCATCGGCTTGGCCGAACACGCGCAGGAGGTGGCAACCCGCGGTGAACGCTAGAAGGGGCCGAACACTAGAATGGCCAGAACACCGGCAGCAGGATGGTGGCCGTGATCCACATGACGAGGGTCAACGGTAGGCCGATCCGTAAGTAGTCGCTGAAGGCATAGCCGCCCGGCCCCATGACGATTGCGTTGGTCTGGTAGCCAATTGGTGTCGAGAAGCAGGCGCTGGCCCCGAAGGCGATCGCCATCAGGAGTGGACGCGGATCGATGCCCATCCGGGCGGCCAGATCGACAGCCAGTGGTGTGAGCAGCACGGCCGTCGCGTTGTTCGAGAGGAACGACGTGAACACGGCGGTGAGCAGGTAGATCGATGACATGATCACACGCGGGCTGGAATCGCCGATCAAGTCCATGAGATTGTTGACGATGGCCGGCGCCAGGCCGGTCTTGTTCATGGCCAGGCCGAGTGGGATGGTTCCGGCCAGGAGCAATAGTGTCGAGACATCGATCGAGCGTACCGCTTCATCCATCCGCAAGACGCGCGTGATCAGCATGAGCCCGGCGCCGGCCAGGGCGACGGTCGCCAGCGGCAGGTGAAAGACGGATGCCAGTATGACAACGATCGCCAGAATCCCGACTGCCAGGGGCATCTTTCCGGATCGGTGCACGGTCTGGTCGATTCCCTCGACGATCAGCACGTCACCGGTCTCGCGCAACGCGGCCAGACCATGCTCATCGGATTGAAGGAGCAGGACGTCCCCCTCGGTCAACCGCATGGCGCGAATCTGGTACCGGTGTTGCTTGCCGTGACGCTGGACCGCCATCACCTTCACGCCGTAGAGCCGGTTGAGTTCGAGCGACTTCACGTGCCGTCCGACGAACGAGGACTCGGGCAGAACCACCGCTTCGACCAGGCGCAGCTGGACAGTGCGCATGGGCACCCGCTGTTCATCCTCGACCACCGAGGCCAGCTCGACACCCTCTAGGTTCTGGAGCAGCTTGTGGATGTCGCTGGGGCCACCCTCGACGATGATGGCGTCATTCGGTTCCAGCACCATGTCCTTGGCGCGCATACTGAGAATGATCTCTTCGCCCCGAATGAGTTCGAGTAGACGGATGTCTTCGTTGTCGCCGAAGACCTCTCCGACCGTCTTGCCGATCAGGAGAGTGTCGGCCTTGATGACCAGCTCGGTGACGAACTTGGCAGGCCGTTCGCTGGTGAGCAGGCTCGCGAGCGATGAACGTACCGGGATCACCTTGATGGCGAGCACGACCGTGGCCACGAGGCCCACGAGTAGATAGACCACCCCGAAGCTCGTGAAGTCGAAGATGCCGAACCCGGGACCACCCGATTTGCGGTACAGATCGTCGATCAGGATGTTGGTGCTCGTCCCGATCAAAGTCGTCGTTCCCCCCAAGATGGCGAAGTAGCTCAAGGGCAGGAACACCTTGCTCGAAGCGAAGTGGCAGTTGCGGCAGTACCCCAGGATGACCGGTACCATGATGACCACCACCGGTGTGTTGTTCGCGAAGGCCGAGGCGATGGCAACCAGGACGCCGATTTGCAGCAGCAATGGACCAAGGCGCCGCGAACCGTGATTGGTCAGGATATCGACCAGGTGTTGCACGACACCCGTGCGGGCCAGGCCCGCACTCAGGACGAACATCGCCGCAACGGTCACAGTGGCCTGGCTGGAGAAGCCGGAGAGCGCTTCTTCGGGTGTGAGAATGCCCGTGAGGGTGAGGGCCACGAGGATGAAGAGACAGGTAACCTCGATGGAAACCAGGCGTGTGACGAACAGGATCACTGTTGCCAAAATGATGCCTGTCAGGATCCCGACTTCCATCGTTTCTTCCTCAAACCCAGATCATGCTCGCCAAGCCCAGATCAAGCTCGCCTCGGATCAGGCGGCGGCGCCCGAGCAAGCCTTCGTGAGGGGCGGCCCGCCTCCTCGAACCATCGGCGACCTCCGCCAGCGTCGTGAGGCTAGGGTGCCGGATCGGTCAGCGTCAAGCCGGGCTTTTGAGGTTCTTCGCCCAGCTCGGCCAGCCGCTTCCGCGTGAGACCGATGGCATCTCCGTCTTGGTCACATGCCCACCAGCGCCGCCTGAGGCGCTGGGCAACGACTGGTGTGGTCCCGCTGCCGCAGAAAGGATCGCAGACCAGCTCGCCCGGGGAGGAAAGCGCCCGGATCAACCGGTCCAGCAACGTCTCGGGCTTCTGGGTGGGGTAGCCGGTGCGTTCCTTCGCGAGCGGATTGATGATCGGGATCTCCCAGACATCGTCCGCGGGCGTTCCGTCGGGATGGGGACGGTATTGCTTGCCCGCCCGGCTGACGATCCCGCTGCGTGCGTAGCCACTGGTGGGCTTGTACGGCTGGCGGACTTCATCGATGTGAAAGGTCCAGCGCCGTCCCTTCGCGTACCAGAGCAAGCTATCGTGCTTCCGGGAGAAGTATCGGCGCGCACGTCCGCCCCCGGTGTAGTGCCAGATGATCTCGTTGAGGAACTGCTTCGGGCCGAAGATCGCATCGAGTTCGAACCGCGCCCAGTGGACGGCGCGGTAGTCGAGGTGCAGCACGAGAGATCCCGTGGGGGTCAAGATGCGATGGATCTGCTCCAACCGCAGGCGTAGGAAAGCCCGGTAGGCTTCCGGATCCGTCCACTCGTCATCGAACCGGCCTTCAAGGGTGCGCATTGACTGCAGCTTGGGATCCTGGGGCCCCTTCGGGGAGCGGCGCGCCCGACCCGTGCAGAAAGGCGGATCGGTCACCACCAGATCGACCACGCCCTCGGGCAGGCTCCGCATCCAGGCGAGGTTGTCCCCCTGCACCAGAAGACCGTGCGCGAAACGTAGTTCCTTCATGAATCCATTCTTAGCGTGTCGGCAGTGGTCCAGTTCAGAATCTCCAGGTGGGGGCGAGCGTACTCGCCGCCGGCATTCAAGTAACGCACCCCGTCGAGCGTCTGGATGGGGACCCGCCGGTGCGTATGCCCCGAGACAGCCGTAACCGGCACGCCGTGATCGGCCGCCATCCGAACGATGCCCTCGAGACGGCTTGTTCCGCTGAAGGCGTTGAGGAACAGGCTGACGGCGTCGTTGCTCTCGAAGTGCCCATTGACTTCCTGACGGGGCACCGTGTGTGAGACGAAGAGGACCGGCTTGCCGCGCGTGATCGCTGGTTCCATGCGCCGGCCAGCGAGTCGGCAGATCCGTGCGCAGGCCTCCTCATCCGAGAGGTCCCAATGAATGCGCTGGCCATCCATCCACACCGGCTCCTCGTGCCCGGGCGGGGTCTGATGTTGGTAGTGCGCCATGGACACGGTTGTCCCGGCGATGACCAGGTCCGGGATCCGGAGGCTGAAGTCGAAATGGCCGTAGCAGCCGACCACCGTCAGCTCGGGAAGCGAGAGGTTGTCGGTCTCGAGGTACGTGACGCCCGCCTGGCCGGCGACCCGGGCGAGCCGGTCGCGGTAGATGTGCCAGGAATCGATATCCGGATCGGTGGACCAGATGTCGTGGTTGCCGGCGCAGAAGGCCAGCGGGGCGGCGACGGCGTCGCGAATCCGTTCCAGCACCTCCGCGTGCCGCGAGCCGATCCGAGAGGCCGGGAGCGCCTGGGACTCGGCCACATCGCCCGCGATGACCAAAAGGTCCAGTTCCGCGGGAGCCAGCGTCTCTTCGATGAAACGATGAATCGCGCGGTTGATCTTGGGTGACATCCCGTAGTGCAGATCGGACGTGACGCCGATGCGCATGCCGCGTGGTCTCGTCATGCCGAGTGTTCGTCGACGGACGGCCGCCGGTTGAGCCGCTGAGAAGGTGGCCGAT
>CAZZIF010000023.1:7840-17186 GCA_964654025.1 uncultured bacterium | reverse complement strand
GCCGAGTGTTCGTCGACGGACGGCCGCCGGTTGAGCCGCTGAGAAGGTGGCCGATTTCCGCCTTTCACCGTCATTGCGGCCGAAGTCATGGCCCGGGGAACCAAGCTGCCGGCGGACCGAGCGTCCCCGGAAACCGAGCAGCTCTTTCTCTTGGCCGCGGTTGCGTTGCGCGCGGCAAAGAAGAGCCGCCGCCTCAGGGTTGGCGACGGCAACCTTGTGCGTCTTCAAGAGATGGAGGGCTTGGTTCAGCAGGGTATCGGCGGCCCGCATGCGCGGCCGGCCGTCATCGCCCCGATCCTGATCAGCCGAGATCTTCCACATTATAGTGTCCTCACCTCCATGACTGGTCTCACCGCCCCCCTTGGGAAGCTACCACAAGCGGGACCAGGCCAGAAGAGCCAGGCGACGCTCGGATTGGGTTGGCGGTGCTGCGGCGAAGTTCGGTCGACGGGACGCCGATAGGGATAGAGGAGGCGGAAGGCCGCAACACGAGCAACCGCCGACAGGCAGCCAGCGCGCGAACAATGGTAGGTGGGCTGCCCTGGCGGTAGATGGGCTGCCCTTGGCGGGGCAGTCCGCCGGTCCCTGTCCTAGGCGACCGAACCGGATCAGCAAAGGGAATGGGCATGGCCGACGAAGATCTCGAAGCCGGAGCGGAGAACGTCAACCTCGATGAGGGTGAGGGGGGTGCGTCGAAAGAGAAGAACGACGCCGAAAGCTCCAGCGAGGTCACACCAAAACGCAACCTCAAGTTACCCCTGGGGTTGACCCCCGTGACGCTGGCGATCGGTGTATTGGCACTGGTGTCGGTCGTCCTTTCGGTGGGATCCTTCATCAAGGCGCAGTCCTACCGTGCCCGCTACGAGACGGCTCTTCAGGCCGCCCGCGATCCGGCGAATCTCAGCTACTACCGCGAGCGCAATCTCCAGATTCTCGAGTCGAACACCTACGAACCGGGCCGGGCACTCATCGTCTACGGCAGCGATCTGGGGCACGAATGGTCGGCCTTGGAGATCCTCCGCGGCGATCTGGTCGTGAATCGTTCGATCGCCAATCAGACCCTCGATCAGTTGCTGCTTCGCTACGCGCAGGACGTGATCGATCTCCAGCCGGCGGCGGTCCTCATGCTGCCGCCGGTTGAGGGAGCGGTCCGGGTCGACTGGATGATGCACGAAATCCGCGTCATGGCCGAGCTGGCCGTGGAAAGCGGCATCCAACCCATTCTGGCGACGATTGCGCCCATTCCCGAGGACGAGGACTCCATCGATGGAGGCTATGTGGGCCGGATTCGTGCGGCCAACCGCCGGCTGCACGAGCTATGCCTGGCGAAGGGGTGGACCTGCTTCGATGTCTTTGCCCTGCTGGCGGGTGACGATCACTACCTTCGGTCGGACTATGCTCATGACGATCTGTGGCCCAATGCACACGGCTACGGTGAAATGACTCGGGCGCTGGAGGCCATGCTCGATACGCTGCGAGCAGCGCCCCTGGCGCCAGATGCGCACGAGGAGACTCCCTCCCACACGGCCAGCCGTTAGCGAGCTACGTTGAGAGCCCCCATGCGGCCACAGCCGAACGACCCTCCGGTCACGCAGGGTGAGGTGGGTAGCAGGTGGAAGTTGCCGCCGGGGCCGTCGACGAACTGGGGATCGCGGCTGATGTTGCCCTGTGTGCCCGTGGGATCGTCGCAACCGAGGTAATTGCGCTCGCTGTCGGGGTTCTGCCACACGTCCGAGCATTGCACGGTGGCGACCGAGGTGCCCACACACTCGATGCCGCCCTCGGCCCCGAGCATGACGATGGTCTCGGTGATCTCGGCCTCACTGTCGATCAGGTAGATCAGGCCATCGTGAATCTCGTCGCACATCGCCTCCCAATCCCCATAGATGGTGCACCTGCGCAGATCGATCCGGCTCGAGTCGGCCCGCAGGCCGCATGAATCCAAGATGCATTCGTTCATCGCGACTGCGCTTCGCCGCACCGCGATCCCTTGCTGGCAATCCGTTGTCTGCTCGATGAAATGGATGCCGCTGATCGTCACCTGGGGACACGCGTCGATGGACAACACCCGTGCGGGGCCGCCGCTCGGGGTGTTGTGCACGATCCGGCACTCCGCCGGGCCGGCCCCGACCAACGTCAGCGACTTGCTTTCGATGATCAGGCCCTCCTCATAGACGCCGGCATCCACGAAGATGGTGGCGCCGTCGCCGGTGCCGTCGATGGCCGCCTGAACAGTCGTGAAGTCTCCGGTGCCGTCGGGCCGGACGATCACCGAGTACGTGGACATCAACGTGGTGCCGGTGGCGACGTTCGAGCGTGGCGAGCGGTTGCCCGCTTCGTCCTCGGCCACCAAGGCGAAGGCGTACGTCATATCCGGCGCCAGGCCGGCGACGGTGATCGTCTCGATGCTGCCGGCGGGCTGCGGAGAGGGAAGCCCGGTGACCGGCGTCGCGGCCTCCCATTCGGCGTCTTCGTCGAGGTCTCCGGTGGACCAGCGCAGGTCATAACGGGCTGCTTGGCCGGTGTTTGCGTCGTCACCCGGCGCGATCCAGGTCAGCGTGAGGCTGCTGTCCGTCGCGCTCCCAGTCTCCACGTCCAGGCTCGTGACCTGGGCGGGCGCCGTTCGGTCGGACGCCGGTTGGGAGGGATCGTCGTCGTCACAGTGCAGATTCCCAAGGAGGAGAAGCACGGGGATCGCGACCGCAAACATCCGCCAGAAACGTTTCATGATTTCCTCCGACTCACAGCCACGCTGGACAACAGGAGTCTATCCGGGCCCTCCGGACGAGGCAATAGGCTCAACGCACGAAACTCTAAAGAATTGCGCCCTTTGACCCGCTCTCTGGAGTGGAGTAGCTTCTCCGGGATGGAAAGGATTTCCGTCGTCTGCGAAAAGGAGTCGTCCGCATGCGCATTCATCGTTTTCATGTAGCACCGGCCCTGCCCGATCGTCTCAATCCACTGATGGAGATCGCATTCAACCTGCGCTGGACCTGGGATCACGATACCATCGAGCTCTTCAGACGCATCGACAAGAAACTGTGGGAAGAGGTGGAGCACAATCCGGTTCGTCTCCTGGGTGAGGTGGACCAGTCACGGCTGGAGGAACTCGCCGATGACGAGGGCTTCCACGTGCACCTGAATCGAATTCTGGGTGAGCTCCATCAGCACCTGAACCGTGATGCCTGGTCTGCCGAGATGGGCGCGGAATGCGACGGATGCACCGTGGCCTACTTCTCCGCCGAGTTCGGGATCACCGAGTGCTTGCCGGTCTACTCGGGTGGATTGGGCATGCTTGCCGGCGATCACCTGAAGTCGGCCTCCGAGCTCGGTGTCCCCCTGGTCGGCGTCGGACTGCTCTACCAGAAGGGCTACTTCCAGCAGTATCTGACAACCGATGGATGGCAGCACGAACGCTATCCGCTCAATGATTTCCCCACGATGCCGGTCTCGATCGTCAATCGCAAGGATGGCTCTCCGCTGCGCATTCTGGTCGAGATGGCCGACCGGCAGGTCGCGGCTCAGGTCTGGCGGGCGCAGGTCGGACGAATTCCCTTGTACCTGCTCGACACCAACATCGAGCCAAACGATCCGCTGGACCAGGACATCTCCGACGAACTCTACGGCGGCGACAAGGAGATGCGCATTCGCCAGGAACTCCTGCTGGGCGTGGGCGGGATGCGTGCGTTGGCGGCCATGGGCATTGCACCCACGGTCTGCCATATGAACGAAGGCCACTCGGCGTTCCTGGGCATCGAGCGCATTCGCGCCATCATGGAAACCCACAAGGTCGGCTTCGAGGCCGCGCGCACCAGCGCGGAATCCGGCAATACGTTCACGACGCATACGCCGGTGCCGGCCGGTATCGACGTTTTCCCCACGAAGCTGGTCGAGGTCTATCTCAAGCCCTATGCCGAACAGCTGGGGGTTCCCATCGAGAGTCTGCTCGAGCTTGGCTGCGATTCGAACAAGAACGAGTTCAGCATGGCGGTTCTTGCGATCCGTCTCTCGAACCGGGTCAACGGGGTCTCGAAGCTGCACGGGGTCGTATCGCGCAAGATGTTCCAGCACCTGTGGCCCAGTACGCCGCTCGAGGAAGTGCCCATCGGACACATCACCAACGGCATCCACTCCCGCTCGTGGATTTCCTTCGACATCGCATCGCTTTTCGACCGCTATCTCGGACCGAGCTGGACCGAAGATCCTTCCGACCAGACGGTCTGGGAATCGGTGGCCGATATCCCCGACGAAGAACTGTGGCGGACGCACGAACGCCGGCGCGAGCGGCTCGTGGCCTTCGCTCGCAAGCGCCTGGCGAAGCAGCTCATACGCCGGGGGGCCTCGGAGCAGGACGTCAACCGGGCCGGGGAGGTGCTCGACCCGCAAGCACTGACAATCGGGTTTGCTCGCCGCTTCGCTCCGTACAAGCGGGCAACATTGCTGTTCAGCGACTTTGAACGTCTGGTCGAAATTCTTTCGAACACCGAACGTCCGGTGCAGATCATCTACGCCGGAAAGGCCCATCCGCAGGACCAGCGGGGCAAGGACTTGATCAGCGAACTCGTACGGCACATGCGGGATGAGCGCGTACGGCGCCGGTTGGTCTTCCTGGAAAACTACGATATGGTGATCGCCCGCTACCTGGTGCAAGGCTGCGACATCTGGCTCAATACGCCCCGGCGGCCGCGCGAGGCCAGCGGCACGAGCGGCATGAAGGCCAATGCCAACGGTGCCCTCAATTTGAGCATTCTCGACGGTTGGTGGGACGAAGCTTACACGCGCGAGGTGGGGTGGGCGATCGGCCACGGTGAGGAGTACAGCGACGAAGCGTACCAGGACATGGTGGAGTCGCGTGCGCTCTACGACTTGCTCGAAAACGATATCATCCCGCTCTTCTACCGGCGGAGTGCCGATAACGTTCCCCGTGATTGGACCACCAAGATGAAGGCCGCGATGCGGACCCTGTGCCCTGTGTTCAATACCAACCGCATGGTGTGCGACTACGTCACGAAGTACTACATGACCTGTGCGGAACGTCACAAGCGGCTCACGGAGAACGGTTGCGAGCGCGCCGTGACGCTGGGGCAGTGGCAGCAGCGCGTAGCTACCGAGTGGCACAAGGTGCGCATCCGCAGCGTACATTCGAGTGGAGCCGAGGATGCCCGGGTGGGCGGATCACTCAACGTCTGGGCGCAGGTCGATCTTGGGAACCTGACGCCGGATGACGTGGTCGTGCAGGCCTACTTCGGCCGGGTCGGCTCCGATGGGCAGATTCGCGATCCGGAGACGATGGCCCTGCGTTGCGAAGGCGAGGCTGACCGGCATGTGTATCTCTTCAAGAGTGATCTGCCGCTTCGCCGCAGTGGCCGGATCGGATTCGCTGTTCGGGTGATGCCTCATCATGAAGATCTTTGTCACCCCCACGCGACGCGGCTCATCCACTGGGCCTTGTAGGTGAACGACTGGATGGCGGACATGACGGCGCCTCGCGAACCGCTCGAACCGCCGCAGTTCCGCTACTGCCCGGTGTGCGGCACGGCGCTGCACAGGGATCCAACCAGCCGGCGGCCGGTGTGCCCGGGCTGCGGGTTCATCCAGTACCTGAACCCCATCGCCGTGGTGGCCGGTGTGCTTCTGTCGGCTTCAGCGGACCTGCCGGCACCGGGCGAGCTCGTCCAGCCGGAAGCGGCGACCCATATCCTGCTGGTGCGGCGCACGAGCACCTACGCCGGGCAATGGTGCATTCCCTGCGGGTACCTGGAATACGACGAGGACATCCAGACGGCCGCCGCGCGCGAGATGCGTGAGGAGACCGGCTTGGATGTTGAGGTGCGTGAGCCATTCGCTGTTCTCTCGAACTTCCACCGTCCGCTCGAGCAATCTGTGGGGACCTGGTTTCTGGTCCGCCGCCTGAGCGGGCACTTGCGCGGGGGCGACGACGCCGACCGGGCAGCTCTCCTTCCCCTGGATGCGATTCCCGTGCCGCTGGCGTTTCCGACCGACCGGGAAGTCATCCGCATGCTCCGGGCAAGGTCGGGTGCCGAACGTTAGCCGAGGCCGGGCGATGGCGACCACGGGTGACCTGGGGAAGGTTGCGTGCCTACCACGGTTGCGTGCCTACGACTGTTGCGTGCCTACGACTGTTGCGTGCCTACCACGGTTGCGTGCCTACCACGGTTGTGCCATGCTTCCACGATCCCAAACGGCACACCGATGCGCCGGCATCCGATCCACAGCCAAATCAGGAGATGAGACGATGCACTCGCATGAAGTCGACTACCGAATCTACGGCGACGATATGCAGATGGTGGAGGTCGAACTGGACCGCGGCGAGACGGTCATCGCCGAGGCCGGTGCCATGAACTACATGGAACCGGGAATCGACTTTCAGGCCAAGATGGGAGACGGCTCCCAGTTGAATCAGGGCCTGTTCGGCAAGCTGGTCGATGTCGGAAAACGCGCGCTCACCGGTGAGTCGATCTTCCTGACCCACTTCACCAATCTGGGGGAGGGCAAGTCCCACGTCACCTTCGCCGCGCCCTATCCCGGCAAGATCATCCCGCTGGATATGGCGAAGCTCGGGGGTGAGGTCATCTGTCAGAAGGACGCCTTCCTTTGTGCCGCGCTCGGGACCCAGGTGAGTATCGCGCTGCACCGGCGCTTCGGCGCTGGGCTCTTCGGCGGTGAAGGGTTCATCCTGCAACGCTTGCGCGGAGACGGCATGGCCTTCCTGCACGCCGGCGGGACAATCGTCGAGCGCGAGCTGAAAGGGGAGGCATTGCGGGTCGATACCGGTTGCCTGGTGGGTTTCACACCGGGGATCGACTACGATATCCAACGGGCCGGGAACCTGAAGTCGATGCTCTTCGGTGGAGAGGGACTCTTCCTGGTAAACCTGCGGGGCAGCGGCCGGGTGTGGCTGCAGAGCCTGCCGTTCTCGCGCCTGGCGGATCGGATTCTGGCCAATGCCCCCCGCGCGGGCGGCCGCCGTAAGGGGGAAGGCTCAGTCCTGGGCGGCCTCGGCAATCTGATCGGCGGAGACCGGCCCTGAGTGCTGTGAACCGATTTCGAGCGCGCGAGACTGACACCCGCGCCGGAGTCGAATCCGAGCGCGCGAGACTGACACCCGCGCCGGAGTCGAATCCGAGCGCTGATCCGGTCGGCCGAATCCTGTCCGCCGATCAGCGCAGCTTCAGAAACCGCACGGTCGAGGTGCCCTGGGGGGCGCTGGCCTTGATCAGGTACACGCCCCCTGGACAGGGTTGCCCGGCTTCGTCACGACCATCCCACTGCCACGTATAGGATCCCGCCGGGCGCTGTTCACGAGCGACCGTGCGCACCCTGCGTCCCAACAGATCGAAGACCTCCACCGCGACCGGGCCGGTCACGGGAGACTCCAGGTGAAGTCGCGCCGGTCCGGAGCCGACCGATGGCTGAAGCATGAGTCGCGGCTGAAGCAACTCGCCCGGCTCGCCCGGCTCGCCCGGCTCGCCCCGCTCACCCGACTCGTTCGACTCGTTCGAGTCGTCCGGCACGTGGGCCGGATTGTCGACCACCGTGAACCGGTAGTACCCGTCGGGCGCGGTGCGCGGAAGGGTCTCGAACCGACCGGTCGCATCGCCGGCCGTCAAGTAGTAGGCGACAGTGGTACCGGCCGGCTGCCACGGAATCGCCGCCATGAACGAATCCGCCCCGACCTCGGTGAGCGGGATCGACTCCCATTCCGACGCGCCCTCGCTCTGCCAGTAGACACGCAGGTCGTCGGCGATGAGTCCCGCCTCGCTGCGATCATCGATCATGGCATGGATGTCGTACTCGCCTTGTTGGGGGACCTCGGCATCGATGCGACGGTGAAGAATGCGTAGCATGTGCCGGTCGAAGATGCCCATCGTCCGGCAGTGCAGAGCGTCGTAGTCGTACCAAGCGCCGTAGGGAATACCGATCACCTGATATCCGGGCATGGCCTCGCTGTAGGTAGCCAGCGCTCCCGCGTCGGAGGAGATACCGAAGAGCGGCACCAGCACCTTCTGATTGAGGATCAGGGAGTTCGTGTAGGCTGCAGCGCGGTTCGTGTCATAGTTGCCGCAGTAGATCCGGACGACCTCGTACGGACGCCCATAGCAGTTCGGTTGCGCCGCGATCTGATTCGCCAGGCGCTCGACACACTCGTACTCCGGATGATTGGGAACGACTTGCTTGACGAGGACAGTCTCCTCGTCGAGCAGCTTCGCATAGCAGTCGATGTGCTGAATGCCGTGGACCTCCGGATCGTCCAAGAACCGATAATCGGTGATTCCGAGGTAGACTTCGGAAAGCGCGCGGAATTCGGATTCGGTCCATTGATAGGCGTTCTCATTCACCATCCGGCGAGTGGAGAAGGCGATGCCGTGCCCGTCGGTCATGATGTTACCGCCCGTACAGAAAGCCGGCATCTCGTGCAGAGGACAGGCGAACTCGCTCGCCAAGACGGCATTGACGGCATCGTCCTCTTCGTAGCCGCGTCCGAAGCGATCCCCTTCCGCCGGATGCGTGCCACTCGCGGTGACGGCAGCCTGCGCGGTGACGGCAGTCGGCACGGTGACGGCAGCCGGCACGGTAGTGGCAGCCGGCGTAGGAATGGCAGCCGGTGCGGCGATGGCAGCCGGGGCGGTGATCGTGGTTAGACTGGCGAACCCGGCGGGCTTGTCGCACCTTCCAGGTCCGGACTCCATGAAGCAGCCTGCCACCCACGGGTAGCCATCGAATTCGGGGTCGGTGATTCCGTAGAGTCCATCTCCGTCGAAGACACTGTGCGGGCCCCAATCGCGCGTCCAGTGCGAGTAGGTGTTGGCGCGGATGAACCGGACATGATCCAGGTTGACGCCCCATGCTTGGAAGGTACTGCTCGCCTGGTTCTCCTGACCGCTGCTCTCGACCAGGACATAGAGGCTGTCGTCGGCGGCCAGTTCGACAACCAGCGAGGAGGGGATGCCCAGCGGCCAGCGGATCAAGGTGCCGAAGGCCGGCTCCCACTCCGCGCACATCCGTATGGGCGATGCGGGATCGGCCGCCGGCTCACCTGGGATTCCAGCCAGGAGAAGCGCCACGACGGTGAGGATGGCCACGATCCCCAGTACGCAGACTCGCGGTACCCCGACACGGTGCGACCAGGGACCGGTCTCGCGCATTAGTCGGGGATGGCTCACATGCGGTCGATGTCCCACATGCCGCTCGTGGTGAAGATGCGGTGTGTATTGTGCAGGCAATGTGTGTCGAGCATGCCGAGTATGCCAAATGGGCCGAGTGTGCTGAGTATGCCGGAGCTGCATGGCTACCTCCTCCGGCATAAGTATACACTACCTGTCAC
>CAZZIF010000023.1:0-7740 GCA_964654025.1 uncultured bacterium | reverse complement strand
GTATGCCGGAGCTGCATGGCTACCTCCTCCGGCATAAGTATACACTACCTGTCACCCAGCAGATGCCATCCGGCACGCCGACCGCCCACCATCTGGGGCGCCATCCGGCACGCCATCCGGCACGCCATCCGGCACGCCATCCGGCGCGGCATCCGGCACGGCATCCGGCACGGCATCCGGTACGGCATCCGGCACGCTATCCGGCGCGGCATCCGGTACGCCATCCGGCACGCGACCGGCATGCCATCTGGGACGCCAGCCGGCACGCGACCGGTTCGACCTACCGACTCTCGATGCGACCGATGGCCTCGAGCTCCAACGAAGCCCTGCGACCCAACGCTTGATCCGCCTCGCGAAGTGCAACCGTGTGGAGATCTTGCCGCGCGCCCTCGAGATCCCCCAATTCCAGGCGGACCATGCCGCGATTGAACATGGCCTCCGGTTGCCGCGGATCGAGGAAGAGCGCCTCCTCGAAGAGATCGATCGCCAACGGGAGATTGCTCTCCCGATAGGCCAGAACGCCCTGGGCGACCCTCAGCCGCGGGTCGTCGGGGTGCAGACGGCGGGCTTCGGCCGCGATCACCCGGGCCGATTGAATCTGTCCCGTCACCAGGTAGCCCGTGATGAGCCAATAGGCTGTCTCCGCCGACCGGTCGCCTTCCTGGTATTGCTGAGCCAGCGTCTTCACGGCGCGAGCGACCGATTCCTCCGCGCCCGCTCCGTTGCGGTAGGTAGGATGCGATCCGGGGGAGGCTCCTCCTCCCGGCGTTGAGCCGGGGCCAGAGCCGGGGCCAGAGCCAGAGCCGGTGCCAGAGCCAGGGCCAGAGCCGGGGCCGGGGCCGGAGCCGGAGCCAGAGCCGGGGCCCGAGCCAGGACCGGAGCCGGAACCTGGCGTGTCCAGATAGAGGGAGGCCTGGGCGTCGGGCGTACCGGGTAGTACCAGCCCACGATCCAGGGAGGTGGCCAGCATCGGCTCGATCGCGGCAATCGAATCGCGTAAACCTGGATTCGTCTGATTCCAGAATGGAGACGACACCACAAGGATCGACAGCAGGCCCAGAAGCGCCGCACCCGCCAGGGCGGCCGGTAGGGGTCTCAGAAGCAGTGGGAGACGCCGGCGGATCGGGACCCCGACCGGTTCGGGCATCGCCGCCCGTCCGGGCTGCTTCACCCTCACCGCCAGACCTTCCTCGACACTGCCCTGGACGGCGCGAAATCGGCCCGGATTCGCAAGCCATTGCGCGCGAAAGCGTACCGCATCGGCGTAGGCGGCATGGCAACTCCGGCACCGGGCCAGATGCTCACGGGCAGCCTGCTCCTCGGCGCCGAGGCCGTGGCCCTCGGCCATGGCCGCCAGCGTCTCCTCTGACAGATGTTTCTCGTTCAACGCGTGGTGCTCCTCGTACGCCAGTCCTAACCGAAGCCGGCCCGGGCAGGGCGCCCAAGACCGTCGCCAGCCACCCGCACGTGGCCGGCGCCCCTCCGAGCGTGCTCAGACGTGGCCCTATCCGGGTTGGACGACGTCCCCTCGCCGATTCCCCGTGGAATCCCCTACGGAGCGGCCCCCATCAACCGACGCAATCTCCGCAGCGCCTTCTCGATCAGCGTATACGCGCGGCGGGGGCCAGGCAGCCCCAAGGTCTCGGCGATCTGGACAGCCGTAAAACCCTTATCGTAACGAAGTTCAAGAATCTGACGCTCCTCGGCGGGTAATTCGGACAGTCGTTGTCGCATCTCGGCCGCCAGTGCTTGGGCCTCACGCTCCATAAGCTCGTGCTCGGGGGTGAGTTCCCGTCGCCGCCGCCGCTGCTCACTGCGATACGCCTCCAGGAACTCGAGAAGCTTGCCGGACGAGGCCCCCACCGAGGGAGCGTGCAAGTCGTATGCGATCCGCTTGAGGACCCGGCTCGATAGCCGGGCGTCGATGCGCCGCAAGGCCTCGGCGAGCTGATCCGGCGCGATCGGGGGCTGATTCGCTCCCGCCACCCAATGGCGCACTGCGTCGAAACTCAGCCCCTCAACATAGTAGAGGCGGTAGATCTCCTGATCACGGGCGTCGAGTTCGCGGAGCCCGACGGGTAGCTCGCGGCGGCCGATCTGGTGACGCAGATGGTCGAGCGCGGCGTTGCGGGCCACCAAGACGAGCCAGGTAGCGAGGGAGGCTCGGCCTTCGTAGGAGGTAAGCTTTCCCCGGTAGAGCCCTTCCAGAACGTGGACGTAGACGGTTCGAACACGGTCGGTATCGAAGAGATACTTGCGCAGTACCGATTGGATCAGTCCGGAGTAGGTGAGAACGAGCCGGTGCCAGGCCTCTTCGGATCCGGACAGGACCTCATCAACCAGTTTCCGATCCTCGGGGTAGCTTTCGTTGCTCACGTTCTCGCCTCCGCCGCTACATTAGGGTCGTGGCATGTGCGGCGCAAGTCGCAGCGACCGGCGTCGCGGCATAGCGCGATGGCGGCATCGCGGCATCGCGGCACGACGGCACGACTGCACGGCTGCATGGCTGCATGGCGGCATGGCGGCATCACGGTATCGCGGCACGGCTCCATGGCGGCATCACGGTATCGCGGCACGGCTCCATGGCGGCATCGCCGCATCACGGGTCTGATGAGCAGGTAGCCGTGAGCCCCGGCCAGGCGCGGCTAGGCGCGGCTAGGCGCGAGCAGGCTGTGCTGGTCAAGCGCGGCCGGGCCCTCTATGCTCTCCGATGTGCTGGTGCCCAGCTGCGCCAACGCATGATGGGTGGATGGATCCGATCGAGGGGAGCTCGAACCGTTGCGCACACGAACAGCACCCCGGTGGCTCAACACCGTTTGGTTTGTCCTCGTGAAGTTCGGTGTGTGTACGTTGGGTGTATGTGCGCTCTGTTTGTCTTCGTGTGGCGCGCCCCCCGAAGAAGACCTCGCCCTGTTGGCGCCCGGCCTGCCGGATGAGATGCGGGTTCATCTGGCCCGTGACGACGAGACCGAATTCACCCGTTTCTGCTCGGACCAGGGCATCACGGCAGTTCTGGACGCTCGCACAATCTTGCGTCGCGCTCTCGATCGGCAGTCCCCCGACGGTTTCCAGGCGTCCTGGCTGCAGCTCGAGCTCCATCTGAGGCGTCTCGCGCGCCAGCTGGCCGTCACCTACGGCTGCACCAACTATCAGAGCGAACATGCGTACTGGGATCGGCTCCAACCCGAGGACGCCCTTGCCCTACTGCATCGCGAAGATCGTCTGAACGCTCTGTATCTGGATCCCGAGCTGCTCGTGGCCGAGAAGATCCTGCGGCTTGACGAACACGCCCGGGCTTTTCGGGCGGCGGGCTATTGGGCTGGGGCGGTTTGGTGTCAGGTTGCCAGCGCCGAGTTCGCTGCGGCACTGGGCCGTGACACCGAGGAAGAGGCGTTCATTCGGGAAGCGCTGCGGATCAGCCGGGGCCAGGCCATGCCCATCATGGAGGCCCGCCTGCTGACGATGTTGGGGGACCGGTATCGAGAACAGGCTGAGGTCGATTCGATGGCGGCGGTCTGGGAGCGTGCCCTCGCCATCGGGCAACAGCACCGGCTCCCCGAGCAGGCGGCCGACGTCCATTCGCATTGGGCCCGATTCTACGCGAGCCAGGGGCGCCTGGCACTGGCCGCCAATCATCACCGCTCCGCCCAGGAGGTCTGCCGGCTGTTCCGGGGAGGCTATCTGGAGCTGCCCCTCGTGCTGGATGCGATGTATTTCCACGCCGAGCTGGGGTTCTGGGACGTGGTCGGCCGCCTGCTCGAACACGCGCACGTCCTGCAGCGTTCACTCGAAGGAGCGCCGCGTCCCCTGCAGCGCCGCAGCTACGGTCTGCACCTCCAGGAGATGGAAGCCCGCTACCTGAGTGCCCTGGGGAAGGTGGCGGAGGCCGAGATCCTCTACGAGCAACTGGAGCAGGCGACCGAGGCGCCCACGTTCCGAATGAACTACCCGCGTCTCATGTACGCGCGCGCCGAGGGATTGCTCGCTGCCGGCCGCCCCACCGAGGCCTTGCCCGTCATCGGCAAGGGACTTGTACAAGCCCTGGCGCGCTCGCTGCCCGGCACGAGGGCACGCTTCACGAGCTTGCTTGCTCGAACGCTCTGGACTCTCGGCAATGATCAGGCTGCCGACCGAACACTTGAGGATTTCGTCCAGCAAGCCCAAGCGCTCGGTGAGCCGGGTGAGGCGCTGCTTCGCCGCGAGTGGATCTTTCACGACGCCTGCCGGGCGCACCTGGCCCTCGCCGAGCAAGATCGCAAGCAGGCCCACCGCTTCCTGGATCGCGGGCTGGTCAGGTTGGGCGGTTACCTGCGCGAGATCGATGCCAGCGAAGAGGGCTACATGTTTCTCGAGTCAGCCGAGGATCTGCGCTGGGCCCTACACGACTACGTGGGGGAGGCGCCCGGTCCATCCTATCTGCTCGAGGTCGCCTGGAACGAGTTGCCGTCCCTGCTGGGCGCCGGGGCTCGAGACGATGGAATCGAGGATCACTCGCCCTTCGCGTCCGTGCCCCGGGACCCTCTCGAGGCGCTTCGAACGGGGCTCGAACACCCCCCGACCGACGAACTGGAGACCTTCTTTCGCTTCCTGCAGTCGCAGCGCGCCCATCATTTGCTGTTCGCGTCGCTGCCCGCCGGCGTTGTGCGTTGGACAGCCGGAGAAGGTGGGATCCACCGGGACACATTGGCGCTCTCTCCCGAGGGGCTTCGCGCGGAGCTTGACGATGCGATTCGGCTGCTGTCCCGGGATCCGGCCGCATCCGACGCCCCGCCGGGGGATTCCCTGGCGCTGCGGCTGGGCCGGTTGCGCAAGGACCTGCTTCCGGAAGGGCTCGGTGAGGGGGCGGCCCGAGTGCGGCCCCTCCTTTTCATCACGGCTGACGGCCTGCTCGAGCAACTACCCTTCGAAGCCCTCAATCTGGCATGGCCTCCTGAACCGCCCACCGATGATCCTCCGAAAGCGGGCCTCCCGTACCGCCCCTTGCTCGCGGACACGGATGTGGCCTATCTGAGGAGTTCTCGTTTCGAGACGCCCCCCATGGTGGGCTCGCGGGGCATGGTGGTCAGCGATCCGGCGCTGGCCGCATCCCACCTGCGCAGGTATCCGAACCTGCGTCGGCTCACCGGCACCAGAGCCGAAGTGGCCCAGATCGGCAAGCACTTTCCCGAAGCCTTGACGCTCCACCAGGAGGCCGCCACCAAAGCGGCCATCCTGGCATCCTGGCCCGGGGCGTCCTTCTTCTATGCCGCGGCCCATTTCGTGCGGGACCCGGAAGTGCCCTACGTGACCTTCTTGCCGGTTGCTCCTCCACCGGGCGCCCACCGGCCCGACCAGATGCAGCTCGGTGTGCTGGACATCCGCTCCCTGGACCTACGCCGGTGCCAGCTGGTCACGCTCTCCGGATGCGCGACCGGGGCGGCCTACACGATGCACGACCGCCAGGCGCCCAGCTTGGGAGATGCCTGTCTGGACGCGGGGGTGGAGACCGTCATCGAAACCTTATGGCACGTCCGCGACGACGACGCCTATCTGCTGATGGAACGGTTCATCGAGCAGTGGGCCGGTCAGAACGAGTGGGCTGTCCGTGCACTGAACGAGGCTCGCCGGGAGCAGCTGCGCGGACCGCGCGGCTACCGGCACCCTTTCACCTGGGCGGCGTATGTTGTGACGCTGGGACACCTTTAGCGGTGACCGAGCAAATGAGACACGTGGGGGATCTCCATGAACACACCTGAACCACCCGGCACGCGGTGGGCTTTTCTGAACGGAGAGTACGTGCCCGAAACCGAGCCGGCCATCCGTCTGACCGACCGGGCGCTCACCTTCGCCGACGGTCTGTTCGAGATCCTCCTGGTGCGTCGCGGCGAGCCGCTCTTCTTCGACGAACACGCCCGCCGCTTGCGGCAAAGCGCCGATGACCTCGGGATGGCCATTCCGTACGCCGCAGAGGATCTGCTCGCCGCGGCGCGACATCTGATCACGCGCAACGGCATCGAGACGGGGGAGATCTACATGTCGCTCTCCCGCGGCGTGGATCTGCATCGCGATCATCGCTATCCGCCGGATCCTCCCCGCCCGGTCTTCTACATGCTGGTCTTTCCCCTGCGCGAGATCCCGGGCGATAGCTGGGAGCGGGGCGTGGAGGTGTATGCGTATCCGGATGAACGTCACGGCCTGTGCCGGCACAAGACGCTGGGCTTGCTGGCCAATGTGCGTGCGAAGAACCACGCCTACGCCCGCGGCGGGTACGAGGCGGTCATGCTCCGCGAGGAGGCTGGACGGCAGTATGTCACCGAGGGCGGGAGTTCGAGCTACTTCTGTGTCCGCGGCCGCGAACTCTGGACGCCGGCGCCCGAGAACATCCTTGCCGGGATCACCTGGCGCAAGGTGCAGGAACTCGCGGCATCGTTGGGAATCCCAGTGAAGCAGGGCCGCCTCTGGTGGGACGACTTCTGCTTGGCCGACGAGGCGTTCCTGTGCAGCACCGTCTCCCGGGTCATGCCGATTCGCAAGATCGAGGACACGATCCTGGCCGCGCCAGGACCGGTCACCACCGAGATCGCGGAGGCCTATGAGAGTTTGATCGAGCGCTATCTCGAGGCGCGATGCGGAGGTTAGGGTTGGTTCACGGCAGCGCTCTTTGCGTTTTCCCGAGCCCGCCTACGCGAGCCGCCCAATGCGGGCCCTCCACCCGAGCCTTCCGCCAGGGCCTTCACATGATCTCCTGCCTGACCCCTCGCCGCGGGAGCCTGCGTCCGATCTGGAATTCCCCCCCTAAGTGTGCGAGGATGGCGCCGCTGTGTCCCTTGACACCTCTGAAGAAGCACTCCTAGGATCGAAGCCGGTGTCTGTTACCGGGATGCCGGCTTGGAGGATAGCCACATGAAGGGTCGTGGATTCGGCTCGAGTCTGTTGATGATGATCCTATCGGGCCTTGCCGTAGGCGCTTTGGGCCTGATCGAGCCGCTGGCCCGGTTCTGGGGATCGTTTCACCTTCTGGGCCTGTCCTGGACGGAAGTGGTCGTCCTCTACCTCGGCATCGGCCTCTTGGCCGGCCTCGTCTCCGGCCTGCCTCTGTGCGTGATTCTCTCCCTTCGCTCGATGGAACGTCGCACCGTCGTGATTGCCTCCTTTTATGCGATGGGGGCACTCTCGCTCGGCGTCGTGATCTTCACCGCTCCCCTGATCCGGCATGAGCTCATCGCATTGCTCTTCCCGGTCTCCTACGCCGTCATCTACCCGGTATTGATCCTTCTCGCGGCGCTGGCCACGCTGAAGCTCACGCCGCACCTCATGCGGCCGATGCTGATCAGTCTGGTTGGAACCCCCAGCGGGCGGATTTCTTCATTCCACCTGATTGTCCTGCTGCTGGTGATTGGGTCGTTGGTGCCCATCACGGCCTATCAGGACTACAGCTCGAGGTACGAGGGCAGCGGTCACCCACCCCGGGAGGTGAACCGGAGCCGGCCGAGCGACGACCCGGTTCAGAACGTTCTCTTCGTCACGATCGACGCGCTGCGAGCCGACCACCTTTCCTGCTACGGATATCGGCGGCACACCTCGCCGTTGCTCGACAGCCTGGCGGCCCAATCGATGGTCTTCGAGCGCTGCTTTGCCCAGGGGAGCCACGCTGAGCTCAGCCTGGGGTCGATGTTCACGTCGCTCTATCCGTCCATGCATACGGTGCGGCACACGAAGAACCGCGCCAGCGTGCTGCCGAAGGAGATCGAGACACTGGCC
>CAZZIF010000022.1:24581-27335 GCA_964654025.1 uncultured bacterium | reverse complement strand
AAGCGCTTTCTTCTCGACCGCCCAGAACGAGTTCGCGAGCCAGTGTGCTGAGTTCGCCGAGCACCGCTTCCCCGCGCATGAGATCCAGATGTTTCTCCCGCACGCCCGGCAGCAGCGGCGCGAATCGGAACACGACGACCGCGGCACTGGGGCCCTGAAGGCCCAGCAGGTTGACGACACCGTCGCCCGCGCGCTTGAGGTCGCGGGATTCGGCGAAGAGGCGGGCGATCGCCCGTGCGTCCGGGGCCTCGGTGGCATCACCGGTAACGAGCAACACCTCGTCTTCGGGAACAACGCCGAGCGAGGTCACCTGCAAGCGCAGGTTCTCGGGCCCGCCAAGCGCATACTGCCGCGGATCCGCCGAGGTGGCCTTGGCGTCCTCCTCGCCCAAGAGATGCGCCTTCCCGCCCCGCAGTAGATAGAGCCACGCAGCCTGGGTCCGGACGAAGTAGATCCGTGACTCGTCGGCACAGGCCGCTGTGAGTCGTACCCACTTCGGATCCTTCAGAACCGAATGATTCTCGCGGTAGAGACGGTGGTGCGCGGCCTCCAGGCCGGACACCAGTTCACTGACCCCTGGCGGCAAGGTCTCGACCGGACGCTCGGGGGGGTCGCTCTTCTCGAGATAGGGCAAGACGAAGCGGTCAAAGGCGTCCGCAGGCTCACAGAAGGCCACGCATCCGACGACACGCCCGGGGTCGGCCCAGCCGATCGCTTGGCCGCCGTCGATGTACGAGGTAGCAACCTCGATCCGCAGCGGGATCCCCGCCGGCTGCAGAGCTTCCATCAGTCACCCTCCTGGGTTGCTTCTCGGGCCGCCTTCCTGGCGGCCCGACGCCACGGGAGTGGGCGTCGCGTCAGGAAGCCCACTCCTGTTCGTCATCGCCGGTCAGCGGGCCGAGCGGCTCCCAGTCGTTGGCCTTTTCCAGATACGAGCGCCACGCCGACCGGGCCTTGTTCTTCAAACCCTTCCGCTGATACGCCTGACCGATGTAGTAGTAGCTGGGAGCGAACTCGGGGTTCAGGAAGATGGCTCGCTCGAGGAACTGCAACGCCTCTTCCGGGCGCTCGAGGGCCATGGCGGCCTTACCCATCTGCACCAGCATGTCGCTCGATTGGAATCCCTGTTTGAGAATCCGGCCGTACTCGCGCAAGCCTTCCTCGCACCGTCCAGCCCGACACAGCAGGTGGGCCATGCTGTGACGCGCCGGGAGATAGGCCGGGTTCATCGCCAGCGCCCGCCGGAACTCCTCGAGCGCTTCATCGACGCGGCCTTCGCCCACGTGCAAGAGGCCGAGATTGTAACGCACATCGGCGTAGCCGGGCGCCAGCGTGCTGGCCACCTCAAACTGCGTCCGCGCCTCCTCCAGGTAGCCCTGTGAGGCATACTCATATCCCAAGGCGATGCGCGCCGGCGTGCAGGTCGGATCGGCCTCGATCGCCTCGGTCAGAAGCGCAATCGCCTGCCGTTCTTCACCGAACGCGGCCGCCAGCTCGGCCCGGTACATGGCGTGCTGGGCACGGCGCGGGAAGACGCAGTAGCTGCGGTCGTAGCAATCGACCGCCTTCTCGCGCAGCCCGTTGCGTCCGTAGATGCGCGCCATGTAGCTGTAGAGGTCTTCGGCCAGCGGCGTCCAGAGCATGTGCTCGGCGAGCGCCTCAGCGGCTTCGTCCCCCGGCCAGGGCTCAAAGCCCAGTCGGGAGAATGACTCACGCGCGGCAGGCGAACTCGAGACGGCTTCCGCCAACTGCTCGCGAGCCGCTGTGAAGTCGCGATGACGCAGGGCGAAGTAGAACGCGTAATGTCTCGCCAGCGCCGCGGCGGTGCCGCCGTCTTCGTCGGAGGACCGCGGCAGGCCGTCTTGCGAGTTAAGCTCGCTCTGGTAGTACTCGTCGACCGCGCGCCAGGAGGCTTCTTCGGGCCGGGACAGACCCGACGCGGGCGCCTCGACGAACTCGCCGGGGTGCATTCCTTGCAGCATACGGGCCTGGCGCAGCCCGTAGTAGGCTGCTCGGTAGCCGGGATTGATCCCGAGGGCTTCCTCGAACTCCCGCTCACCGGCCGCGGGATCACCCCGCAACAGCCGCAACAGCCCCAGCCGATGGCGAACGTCGGCGTAGGTGGGATGCGCGCGCGCTTCCTGCTCGAGAACCTTCTCGGCCTCCTTGGCCGCGTCCAGCAAGAGTCCGACCTCGGTCGGGAACCCCGCCTTCAGTCCGTCGCTCTTCCCGCCTCGCTCTTGGCTCGATGCCATCATCCGGCTCTCTTTGTCCATGGAGCCTCCGTGTTCTCGTGCTCATCCAATTCCATGACCACATCGACCACACCTGGAATCTCACGGATCGCCGTGCGCAGGCCGTGTACGAAACGTTCCCGGGAGAGGTCATCGTTCGCATCCCATCCGCCCGGCTCCCGTTCGAGGTCGCCCTTGATCAGGACCACGCCCCCGGTCGTCCCGACCTCGATACCGGACAGATCCACCCAACGGCGGGCGAGCACCTGCATCACGCGGGCGTTGATGCTGTAGTCGGCTGATTCGGCAGGACGACCGTGCGTCCCGCTTTCGCCCTGGCCAGCGGGATGGCCGGACGGGTTCGTATGTGCCATGACCTCCTCCGTGCGTGTGAAGGTGGGCGCTCCGTTTCCACGTGCCCCAAATCTTGCAAGCTGTGTGCCAGGCGGCCAGAGGCCGTCTTCTCACTGGATCGGCACGTGGAACGGGGTACCTAAGTGCATTCGAAGAAATGTATTGG
>CAZZIF010000022.1:0-24481 GCA_964654025.1 uncultured bacterium | reverse complement strand
CACTGGATCGGCACGTGGAACGGGGTACCTAAGTGCATTCGAAGAAATGTATTGGAAGATCAGGCGATGCTCGGCGGCATGGGGCGGGCGAAGGACGCGCTCCCACTCGCACGCCGGCCGGCGGATGAGATCGGCAGGGATCGGCAAAAAAGCGACCGTCGTTGAGAATACATCGGCGGGAAAAGACGGCCCACTGCGAGCGCACCTCTCGGAACGAGGGTCCACCGGGGGCGCGCCTCTCGGAACGGCGGCCCACCGGACGCGAGCCTTCTAGAAGCGATAACCTCCAGAGACTCGGTGGCTCGATCCAAGATCGTCGTGGGGAACGAAGGCGTAGTCGACGGCGAAGCCCTTGATGCGGAATCCGGCCCCGGCGGTTACCCCGCTCTCCTGCCAGCCCACCCGGCCGGCGAAGATACCGCGGAAGCGGGCCTCGAGACCGCTCCGCACGTCGCCACCGATCTCACCCGCCGAGAAGGAACTGGCCTCTTCCCGGCCCTCGAAGGTCAGCGCCACATCGGAGGTCAGAGCCAGCACCGTGCGCAGCCCCGTCAGAGGGATCTCGTAGGCCCCGCCCACGTACAGCGATGGATTGATCGTCTCGCGCCGGCCCGAGTCCCAGTAGAGCTGGGTAGTCGTCGCGTCGCTGAGGCGAGCCCCAAGCCGGAAGCGCTCACTCAACGTCCACAGCAGGCCCACGTCGGTGCCGATGCCGAAGCTCGTATGGTCGAGCAGATTCTGCCGGACCAGCTTGAGGCTCGCCCCCAGGGCAAGGTTGGGCCGGAGATAGTTGGCGTAGGAGAGGAAGATGCCGAGTTCGGTGTCGCTGTCCAGATAGAACCGATCCGGATAGATCGTCTCGCCCGGGTCATACTGGTGGTTGCCGTTGGCGTCTTCAAAAGCGCCGTCGGTTACCAGGATGTCCTGCACGGCAAAGCGCACCACGGCGAGGCCGATGACCCCCGGCGTGCCCGTTCCGCCCAACGACTGCACGTAGCCGGCGAAATCGTAGTCGGCCAGATCTTCGAACTGCTCGGCGTGCATGAGCACGATTTCCGCCCGCTCGGTACGAACCATCGCGGCGGGATTCCAGTAGATCGCCGTCGCGTCGTCCACCAGCGCCGTCACCGCGCCGCCCATGCCGAGCGCGCGTGCCCCGGCCCCGATCTTGAGAAACTCGCCGGCGTACTTGGCCGCCTGCGCGTTCCCGGCGAGACCGGTGGCCGCGATGACCAGCAGCACCAGAGCGAGGGGGACGATCGAAACCCGAAGGCGGGCCGAGGCACCGCCCCGGCGAGCTGCAATGCAGTGGCTGATCGAGATCATGAGGCCCTCTCTAAGCGCATCGGACTAGGGAACTACGTGCGGGAAACCCTAGCAATCCAGGCGACTGCGGTCAACGCGCGTCGTACCTATCCCTACCCCGGTCCCATCCGGCCGTTCCCGTAGCAACGAGGAAAATGTGCGGCGGGTGCGTCCGAAATCGTGCGCTGGAGGGGCCATGGCGGGACGGGCAGGACGTGCGAATCAGGCCGAGGGCTGAGCCGAGCCGGCCGCGTGACGTGGGCCGGCGGTCCGCCGCGCCGGGCGCATAACTCGGGCCGGGCACATAACTCGGGCCGGCGGTCCGCCGCGCCGGGCGCATGACTCGGGCCGGGTACATGACTCGGGCCGGCCCACCGAGGTCGGCCCCGACCCCTATCCCGTGGCAGCGCCTTCACGCAGTGTTCTCGAGCAGCACCTTCACGCGACGTTCTCGAGCAGCACCTTCAGGCGACGTTCCCGAGCAGCACCTTCACGCGACGTTCCCGAGCAGCACCTTCACGCGACGTTCCCGAGCAGCACCTTCACGCGACGTCTTCGTCTCGCGCCAAGCCGGGCTCATCTTCCGGGGCACCGGTCTGCATCAGCTCGTACCATTCCAGGTAGGAACGGATGTAGTCACGGTCTTCACCGGCCATGTCGGTGAAGCACGCCGCCATGCGATAGGTACCTTCTTGGCTGCCGTCGCCGTCACAGCGCACGACCACGGCCTCGCAATCGATCGGGTACTCCCCGTCCTGGTCATCTCGGTAGGGTGGGAACACGAATCGCAGAGCCAGTCGGGTCAGCGGCTGTATCTCGCGATTGATTCTGCAGTAGAACCCGCCCGCACTGAAATTGATCGTCTCCATGCAGGTCCGACGCTCGCCGTCGGGAGCTTCCGGATCTTCGAACTCGAGGATCATCCGCAGCTCGACCCGCTTCTCCTTGCGCCGATCGGTCATGTTCTCCCACGCCATCTCGCCCGGTTCTCCTTTGCCGCTGTCGGCCGGCGGCCTGGCTGTTCAAGGTTCCCCCGTGTTCCTCCTTACCTTTCGGCACTCAGAGCCCCGGCCCTTACCTCTTCTATGCCGGCGGCCCGCCAGTCACCCCGCCGCCCGTCCAGCCATGACCCCAGGCTCACGAGCGCCTCCAGCGCGGTCGTTCCCGCCACGATCCTATCTTCGCCCGCGTCCACGACGTTGCTTGCGCGAACCCCGCCGCCCACGCTTCCCCAGTCCCGCCCGCTCCGGTGGTGCCTTCGGCCTCCCCCGCCGGCCCTTGCGACGGCTGTCGGCGGCAGGCGACCACGGGTCGATCACGCTCTCGAAGGCGGACGGATCGGCCTCCCTGGCTCGCCGGCCCGCCGCCCGGATGGTCAGCAGCAGAGAGCGAGCGCGCAGGTCCACACGAACGATCTGGGCAATGACCGGAAGCCCCAACGGCAGCTCGCCGCGACCGAGGCCCAGGCCCTGCCCCGAGGTCGCCACGCCGCGCACGCCCTCGATCTCATCGCGGGCCGCGAAGCCGCTGACCGGCGGATCGTCGAACTCGACGATGAAGCCCCGCGGCAGGACGGCCTCGATCCGGCCCCGGAAGGCCTCGCCCAGGTGCCCCTCGGCCCAGCGGAGCTGCTTGATGCGGACGAGTGCGCGTTCGGCCCGTTCAGAGCGCTCCTCGGTACCCGTACACAGCAGCGCGACTTCCTGGATCTCCTCGCGCCAGGCTTCGGGTACCGGTCGGGACCCGTGCGCCAGGGCCCACTTGACGATGCGGTGATTGTAAAGGTCAGGGTAGCGGCGGATCGGTGAGGTGAAATGTGCGTAGCCGCGCAGCCCCAGTCCGAAATGACCGGTATCGCGCGCATCGTAGGTCGCACGCTTCAGGGTCCGCAGGAAGTAGGCATGGAGACGCCAGGTATCGTGTGTCGGCGGCAGAGCGGCCAGATACCGCCGCAGGCCCGCGAGATCCCGCTTGGCCCACGCGGGCGCGCCGGGGGCCAGGGTCTCCAGGTCGGCCCAGAAAGTCTCCAGCGCTTCAGGATCCGGGGCCGGGTGCACGCGGTAGATGTAGGGGTGGCCGCGCTTGCGAGCGAAGGCGCAGGCCACGCGATTCGCCAGGATCATGCACTCTTCAACGATCCGATGGCTCTCCAGCTGAATGCGGCGACGAATCCGCTCCGGCCGCCCATTCTCGTCCAAGCGCACCTCGATCTCCGGCACTTGCAGATCGAACCCTCCGGCGGTGAAGCGACGAGTCCGCAGGGCGGCGGCCAGTGCCCTGAGGTCGGCCAGCGCACCCCGCAGGCCTTCTTCCTCAGCGGCTTCTCCAGTGAGGATCGCCTCGACCTGTTCATAGGTCAGCCGGCGGGCGCTGCGAATGAGCCCCAGGTCGACGCGCGTGGCACGGATCTCTCCGCCGGCTGACACCTTCGCCGACACGGTCACCACACGCCGCAGCGCGCCGGGCCCCAGGCTCATCACACCGGTGGCCAGCTGTTCGGGCAGCATGGGAATCATCGTACCGGGCAGGTAGGTGCTGTTGCCTCGCGCGCGGGCCTCCCGATCGAGGGGGCCGCCGTAAGGAACGCCGGCTGCGACGTCGGCGATGTGCACCCGCACCCGCCAGCCGCCGTCCGGGCCACGCGCGATCGAGAGCGCATCGTCGAAGTCGCGGGCATCCTCCGGGTCGATCGTCAAGACCGTCTCGTGGCGGAAGTCGCGCCGCACGCCGCGGGGCTCCTGAGCGGCTTCCCCGAGCGCGGAGCGAGCGAGGTCTTCCCTTGCATCCCCGGAGGCCGCGCGTTCGCCTTCGCCCGCCACCTCTCCGGTGGCGGCTCGCTCGGCCTCGTCCACCTCTCGGGTGGCCTCTCGCTCGGCCTCGGCTACCGCCGCGGGCGGGTAATCCCCGGGTAGGGAGAACTCGGCCCGAACGATCTCCTCGTCCAAGCGCGGATCGCCAGCGTCGCCAATCACCCGGATGACCTCGGCTGAAGGCGCCTGTCCATGACGGGCATCATGGAGCCGGCACAGAACGCGTTCGCCGCTGCCGGCTCCGCGCGACTCGCCCACGAGTCGCATGATCGGGGGGAGCTTCGGATGGTCGGGTGTGAGCCACCGGCGCTTTCGGGCGCCGGAGACGACCCCGGTGAAGTGATGTACCCCTCGCGCCACAATCTCGGTGACCGCCGCTTCCCCGCGCAGTGAGCCCCGCTGGGGCCGGATCCGCTCGAAGCGCACCTGGTCGCCGTCAAGCGCGCCGGCGGTCGCCGCGGCCGGCACGAACAGGTCCGCACCGCCACGGGCGGGTGTCACGAAGCCGTAGCCCTCCCGCGTGGCGTGAAAAAGCCCTTCCTCGGGACCACTCTGGCGCGGCGTTATCACGGCAGGTCCAGTAGATATGGGCATAAACGGATCGGCGAGGATCTATCGATCCCCGCCGCCGAGGTATGACAATCTCCCGTGCGGATCCCGCGGGACCCGCACGGGAGAGAACTAGTTCTTACGCTTCTTCTTGTGGCGGTTCTTACGCAGGCGCTTCTTGCGCTTGTGCGTCGCAATCTTCTGACGCTTCCTTTTTCTTCCGCAACCCATATAGCTCTCCTTAAGGGGTCCACCGTGGACCCGACTAGATCATCCGCCTGCGAAAGACTCCTGCTAGAGTTCGGGCTCTCCATGGTTGAGCGCTTGCTCGAGCTGTTTCGAGGATCGGAAGACCGGAACCAGCTTTGCAGGGACATTGATTTCGTGTCCCGATCTGGGATTCCGCATCGTCCGAGCCCGGCGCGCCCGAAGCACGAAGTGCCCAAACCGTCTAAGCTGCACGTCGCGTCCCTCGGAGAGGGCCCTGGAGATCGCGGCAAGAAACTCATCCACGACCACAGCTGCCGATGCCCGGGAAGTCCTTCGCCGGTCGGCGATCTCTGATACCAGATCCCGCTTGTTCATTGGCTACACCCCCCGCGATTTCCGGGGTGGAAGATCAGATATCACAGCCCTAGGATGCTAGCAATTTGCGGCATGGGGGTCAACCACCTTTCGATTCGCAGGATCGCACCCTAGTGCACTGCGGGACTGCTCTCTGCAACCAAGGAGAATCCATGGAGTTCCCTTATCAGGGTGAAGTCTACTCCGTTTTGTGTGCGGTCCTGTGGGCCTTTGCGGTCGTGCTCTTTCGCCGCAGCGGTGACAGTCTCCCGCCGATGGCCCTGAACCTTCTCAAGTGCGCCGCCTCGAGCCTGCTCTTCTTCCCCACCCTGTGGATCGCCGGGATCGGACTCTGGCCGGAGGTCGCCACAAGTGACCTCTTACTCCTGACCGCCAGCGGGCTCATCGGCATCACGCTGGCCGACACGCTGTTTCTGAAATCGCTGAATCTCCTGGGCGCCGGGCTGTCCCAGGTGATCGGCTGTCTCTACAGCCCGTTCGTCATCTTCTTTTCACTCCTCTTCCTGGACGAAAGCCTCGCGACTTGGGATGTGGTGGGCACGGTTCTGATTCTGGCCGGGGTACTGCTGACCGTGGAGCGCAACCCGCAGGAAGAAATTGCCAGCCGTCGTACCGAAGGTATCCTGATCGGCGCTGCCGCCTTCGCCTTCATGGCACTTGGCGTGGTGCTCGCCAAGCCGGCGTTGGGGCGCACATCCCTGCTGTGGGCCTCCGGATTCCGGCTCGTGACGGCCACCATCGGGCTTGCCGTGCTCTTGCCCCTCTTCCCCCGCGGCCGCCGCAGCTTCGCCTATCTGCGCCCCTCCGCCGCCTGGAAGACAGCTCTGCTGGCCTCGTTCGTGGGCACCTATCTCGCGATGATCGTCTGGCTCGCCGGGGTGAAGTACACCACCGCCAGTGTGGCCTCGATCCTCAATCAAACCAGCGCCGTGTTCGTTCTCCCCTTCGCCGCCGTCATCCTGAAGGAGCCGGTCACCGCCCGGCATCTGATCGCACTGTCGCTGGCCCTGGGCGGCGTCGTCCTGGTGACCCTGCTCTGATCGGTCGCGGGCGGATGCAGTCATACCGTTTGCCGCCCGGCAAAGACTCGGCACGCCGTTCCGGCCGCCGGCCCCGCATACGAGCGGGCGCCGTCCCCGCACACGAGCGGGCGCCGTCCCCGCATACGAGCGGGCGCCGTCCCCGCACACGACCGGGCGCCGTCCCCTCTCGGAAACGGCGCCCGGCAAGTACCCTAGATCTCAAAGGCGACTACTGCACCTCGAGTTCCTCACTCAGGGTGATCCCGCCGTAGCCGGGATCGGTGTCGGTCACGGTCAGGTAGACCTTGGTCGTGTCGTTGGGTGCGTTGAAGTAGAGGTTCCCGGCCATGCCCCAGCGGTCGGTGATCGCCGAGGCGGTCACTGTCCCTTCGGTCACCGCGATCTGGAGCTGGTGGCCGCCCAGAGCGTTGCCGAACCGGTCCTTGATCGTCACCTCGAAGGGCACGCTGGCCCCCAGCGAGATCGACGTCGACTCGAAATCGATGCTCGAGTTGCTCCGGTAGGCATTGCCCGTCAGCAGATAGACCTCCAGCAGATCGGCCGCGGCTCCGCCCAGACCCGCCGAGGCGGTGACGTGGGCGATCGCTCCGATACCGTCATCGGGCGAGGTCCAGGACAGGTCCTCGTCCAGTGTCGCGGACGAGAAGGTCGATTGGGCCAAGCTGCCGTACACCCCGTCGGCGGTCGTGGCGCTCTCGGTGACTTCGCCCACGTCGGTGCGAAACTGCACGTTCGTGCCGGCCAGGACGAAGTTGTCGTTGACGTCGAGTACCTCGACCCACATGTCCAGCTCGCTCTCGCCGTCGGCCCAGAGCGTCGGCGCGGGCGCCGGCGGCGGGGGCGGCGTCACGAACGTGACCGAAACCGCAGGACCCGAGGACAGGAAGATGTTGTTTCCGATGACCGTCCCACCCGATGTGGAAGCGGTCAGCAGAACGTCGCCGTCGTCACGCGGTAGACCGCTGAAGTAGGTGCCGTGCGCCATTCCGCCCTCGGTGATGCTGCTGCCCAGGACGCCGAAGATCTCGTAGTGGCCACGCACGATGCCCTCGTCCACCGTGAAGTAGACGGCCGTGCCGTCGCGAACCGGGTTGTTGTACTGATCCGAAACGATCGCCACCACCTCGGCCCGCTCGCCGACCACGTCCCAACCGCGGATGTTCTGCGGGCTCGTGCCCACCGAGACGTACGCCGGAGGTCCGGCGCTGATCGACACCATCGCCGAACGCGAAGCGTCGGTGGATTCGGCGCTGGCCTGTACTTGCACGGTTCCCGACTTCGTGCCACTGACCAGGGCCACCGTGGCGGTGCTGGACTCATCGGTCATGACCGTGAGCGGTCCCCACCCCGCATCGAGCAGTTCCTCCCCGCCGCCAGGACCAGCCGTGATCTCGAAGGTCACGGCACGGTCATTGCCCACGAGCCGATTCTGCTGGTCGAAGCAGGTGGCGGTCAGGAGGCATTGCTCCGCACCACCGGTGCCATAGACCTCGATTTCCGAGAGGTTGCTCTGAAGCTGGATCGTGGAGATAGGCCCGGGTTGCTCGGTGGGATCGACGAGCGGCAGGTCGATGTAGGTCGTGCAGGCCACCGCCGTGCCGCCTTCGCCGTCAACTTCGGCGATGAGCATCACCGTCGACGGCAGATCGGGACCGGCCGCCGGCGCGTAGTAGTCACACTCGGCCAGGCCGCCGATGGTCTCCTCGCTACCCAAACCGCCGTCGCCCCGGATCAAGCCGGTGTTGGCTCCGAAAACGACGACAGTGCCATCCGGCACCGGGTTGTGGTGGAGGTCGTGGACCCGCACCCCGATCTCCTCTTCGATCTTCCCGCCGAAACCGATCGAGGCCGGCGTCGGCATCCAGAAAGCTCCCGTGGGTGGACCGGCGGACACCCCCAGATACACGGTCTGGCTCGCGTCGCCCGCGGTGGCGCGAAGGGTGATGGGTCCTGCCAACGTCCCCGCGCGCAGGACCACCCGTGCCACGCCGTTCTCGTTCGTCGCCACGTCCTGGCCGCCGTTTTCACCGAGCAGCTCCTCGCCGCCGCCGGGACCGGAGACGATTTCGAAGTCCACCAAGAAACCGGCCGGCGCCAGCACCGACCCCGCCATGTCCAGGTAGCACGTGGCGTGGATCACCGCGTGATCGGCATTCCCCACGCCCAAGACGCGCACCTGGGAAGGATCCGCCGAGAGCATGATCTGTCGGATGGTCCCATCCGAGAGGATCTCGACCGAGAGGTCGGCCGACACGGTACCGCTGCTCACCTGCACCGCGACCGTGCCCGGGATGCTGCCCGACAGCAGCACCGCGCTGGCCTCACCTTCGTCGTTGGTGTAGGCAGTCACGTATTGCGCGCCGTTGGGCGAGAAGCCTTCGCCTCCGCCCGGGGCGGAGGTCACCTCGAAGAGTACCGGCACGCCGGCCGGCACGGTCACACCGCCTTCGCCGTAGCAGACCGCCCGGATCGTGGTCCAGTCCTGCCCCGTGACGCCCTTGGCCACGATCTCTTCCTGGTCGGCGCTGGGATCGATCGAGATCACGGTAGGCAGCGGTGCGACGGTCAGCGGAATGTCCTGCGACCAGCTCTCGGTGGTGATCTTCACCGCGATCTCGCCGGCAGTCTCGCCCGCGGTGTAGGTCACGGTCACCACGCCGTCGGCATCGGCGGTCGCCGAGGAGGCGATCTCACCGATGGCATCCCACGTGCCATTGGCGATGATCTCCTCGCCCAGGATGTCGGTGCCGGCGTCGAAGACGCCGTTGCCGTTCGTGTCGGTGAACGGTTCTCCGGCCACCAGGGCCACGTCCTTGCCCGAGACGCGCCCACCGTTGATGTCATAGAGGGTGACGCTCAATTCGGATTCGCTGGCCCCGTCCGCGTAGATCGTCCGCGGCGTCCAGGTCCAATCGGCCGAGACCACCGGCGGCAGCTCGAGCAGCTCCAGTGTCGTGCTGGCCCGCTCCTCCTGAGTCGAAGCGTAGATGGTGACCTCACCCGGCGTGCGCCCCGCAATGTAGACGACCGACACCGTGCCGTCCTCGCCGGTCGTGCCGGTCGAGGTGATCTGGCCCCGCACGTCCCAGACACCATTCTCGTTCTGATCGGTAAAACTCTCGCCGGATGTGTAGAAGCCGTCGCCGTCCTCATCGTCGAACGGCTCACCCGCGGTGAAGCGCACCAGCTTGCCGACCAGGGGATCGCCGCCGGCGTCGAGCACATGCGCGGTCACCATGGCATTCGACAGACCGTCGGCGAGAAGCTCGGTCGGCGCGACCTCGACCTCGATGTTCGACTCGACCGCGTGCAGGTGGATCTCGAAGTCGGTCGAAACGGTGTCGACCGTCGCCTTGACGTAGGCAGTGCCTTCATCGGCCCCAGCGGTATAGACCACCTGCGCCTCACCGCTCGAGTTGGTGGTCGCCGAAGAGGGGATCGCTCCAATGGCATCCCACAGGCCGTCGCCGTCATCGGTCAAGAGCTGATCGGGGTCGCTGTAGACACCGTTGTGATCCACATCGGTGAAGCGCTCCCCGGCTACCAGTGTCACCGTCTCGTTCGCGGCCGGCAGGCCGTCGCGCCTGACCGTGATGGTGAGATCGAGCGTACTCGTGCCGTCGGCGGGAATGGCCGACCCGAGCGCGGTGATCTGCACCGACAGGGGACCGCCGCCCCCCCCACCGCTTTCGAGCACGGTCAACGTGGCATACTTGAAGGCACAGTCGGCCACCGACGCCTTCAAATCCACCGAGCCGATCTCGCTCGTCACCGGTTTGTAGGAGCTGCAGGCGTAACCGCTTTCATCGGTCACCGCGGTCGCGGGACTGAACGTTCCGCCGATCACCTGGCCGCTGCGGCCGAACTCGACCGTGACGCCGCCGGCCGGCTCCGCGCCGTTCCGCTTGACCACGCGTGCGCACACGCGGGCCGAATCGCCGACCGCGACCGACGCCGGGCTTGCCGTCAGGCCTTCGATCACGTAACCGCACGTCCCCATCCCCGTCGGCGGGGACGCTTCATCGGTATCGCAGCCCCCGCACAACACCGCCGTCACCAGTGTCGCGAACACCAGGACGCGGCCCATCCCTTCGATCATGCCCGTCTTCACCGAAAGACCTCCTTCGCTCGCCGTTAGCCCGCTAGCAGGGTCACGAGGCGTGTTGCCGCCCCGCCGCACTCAGCCGAACCACGTCGACCGCGTACGGGCCCTGGGCGCCCTGCCGCTGTTCAAACTCGACCAGATCTCCTTCCTGCAGCACCTTGAACCCATCCCCCACGATCCGGTCGTGCCGGACGAAGATGTCCGGCTCCCCGTTCCGCGTGATGAATCCCCACCCGGCACGGTTGTTGAACCACTTCACCTGCCCCTGTACCGCCATGGATCTGCTCCCTCGCTCCAGACCTCTTCGGTGCCATGGCCTCACCGGCGCAACCGGGCCGGCAAAGCGCTGAATCGAGCCTTTGGTTATGGGGTCGGCATCGGGGATCGGTTTCATGAAGCCGCACTGTGTTGTCTTCAGGATTGGGGGTGGAACCAGGCAGGCCGGCTCATAGCGCACAACCTATTGACTGTCAGTCAGATAGGCATCCGAAGAAGTTCAGGTTGTGGTGCGGAGAGTCCCGTTGACGGCAGTCGGTAGGCGGGATTGTGCGAGTATCGACGGGCCACGTAGCCGGGTGATGCGGCGGGCAGGGTGGCAGGGTGGCCGGGTGATGCAGCCCGAGATACCGCCGGAAGCGGCGTCAGACGTCCAGCCAGGAATGGAGCCCGGCGACTGCATGCGCCAGGGGATGGCCAGCCGGGGGCCGACACGCGCCGGGGCGGTGAGATCGCGAATCCCCCCGCCCCGGTATCTGATCTATTGCTCGATCATCTCGACGTTCGCGCGGGGCACAACCGCCTCGCTGTCATCGCCGAACTTCACCTTGAGAATGCGCACCTTCGCGCCCGACTCGACGATGGCCAGCTCCGGCGGCAGGTCGGTCACAACTCCCAGCTGGCCGAAGTAGGGCGCCCGGATCACGCGCACTGGACTTCCGACCTGAAGGCCCTTGGACATGCTGAAGGCCGACTCGGCCATCTCGGCGCCTTGCTCCAGGAGCGAGACCACGATCTCGGGGCGCATCACGCCTGCCCGGATCTGGGTCGCCCCGTTGACCGAGCATTTCAGGCCCTCGAATCGCTTCAACAGATCGAACGTGCGGTGCGCCATCGTCATCTTGCCGAAA
This sequence comes from uncultured bacterium, assembly GCA_964654025.1. Classification (GTDB taxonomy): domain Bacteria; phylum Eisenbacteria; class RBG-16-71-46; order CAIMUX01; family WJJG01; genus CAYQJL01. Next base: position 12,957 of record CAZZIF010000022.1, on the reverse strand, counting down.
CCCTCGGTAATGACCAGCGTCACCCCCAGCTCCTCGCTGCCGGTGATCGCCACGCCGAGATCGACACCCATGAAGTTGCGCAGATCGCCGGCGTCCATGCCCCCTGCGACCACGGCGCTCACCTTTTTCTCGACGGCTTTCTTGAGCACCTCGCTCGTGACCCTCGAGCCGCCCACCACGACGGTTCCTTCCAGATCACCGTCGAAATGATCCACGGTGAGTTCTTCCTCGGGCCTATCGACCACGACGTGGATCTTCCCATGGACCTCGCCGCCGATGCCGAAGATGCCCTGCACGAAAGCACCCTGGGTCTCGACCAGCACGCCCTCATTGGGAATCACTTCGGTCACGTTCCCATCGATGTAGGCCTCGACCTCGACGGGGATCGGCGGCTCGCGGATGATTACCTGGCCGGTGACCGTGGAAATGCTTTCGATCGTGCCGTCGCACGGCGACTTGCAGTGCGTCTTGAACAGCCCGAAGAAGCTCTTGGCGGTGGCGATGATCTCGTCCTTCTCGACCGAATCGCCTTCCTTCTTCAGCATGTACTCCATCAAGTCCTGCTGGTGCTGACCCAGGATGCTGGCCGCCTTCAGGGGCTGAACGTTGCCGGGCAGATCGGTGCGCGCCACGACGTCCTCGGCCTTCACCTGGTCGCCAGCCTTGACTGTGACCTCACCGGAGAGGGGAAGACGACGCTCTTTGACAATCTTCGTCCATCCGGACACTCGCAAACCTGGGGTATAGGCGTGAGCCACTGCAACTCTCCTCTCTCTATACATCCCTCACCGTCGGGCACGTGGCCATGCAGGGCCCGCGCCGGGCGGTCTGAACCCAACTCTACACCTCTACACCAGTTCGTGCAGATCCTTCGGATACAGGTCCATCGCCGAGGCCCAGTCGGCCAGCTTCTCGACCCGTTGCTTCGCGTCGGCCGGGAGCACGAACGGCTGCCGCCCCCGGGCGTCGAAGATCAGGCCGACGACACCACCCGTGAGCTTCCGGTGCACCGCTTTTCCCTTGCCCGCGCCCACGTCGAATCCGCCCGCCGGCTCAACGACGACGTCGGCCAGCTCACCCACCGCCAGCGGGATGAATCGCAGCGAACCGAAAGGCATCTCGAAAGCCTCCGTCTTGCCATCCGGCAGCGTGATCGAGATCTTCATGCATTTCCCGCCAAGCTTACCCTTGCCCACCGGCGCCACCGCAGTCGCCAGGTGGATCATGCAGTCCTTGATGAAGACGTCGGTGGCGGCCTTCTTGGCCGACTCGTTATCGACCTCGGCCAACACACCGAGCTGAGGCATCATGAAGATCGAGTCCACGGCCAGCTCGGTGATGCCCTCGGGCAGGAAGGCATCGAGCATCATCATGGCCGACTGGACGCGCCGCGGCGCGTGTGAAAGCGCGCCGCCGCTGCCGACGAGCAGATTCAGTTCCATCAGATTGATCAAGGTCGAACCCGAAGCACTCTGCTCGAAGGTGTCGGAGATGGTGCGCTCCTGCTGCACACCCTTCAGGCCCACGGCCAGCGACTTGTGCTGTTCAAAGGCCAGACGCAGGGCCTCCCGAGCCAGGGCCTGCTCGAGGATCAGTTCCTCCAGCGACTGCGGGATCGTGGTCGGGCGGATCATCTTGTTCTTGATCCGGTTGCGGACCTCGCTCTCGTCCATATCGAATGGGACCCAGCGCATCACATTGTCCATGCCGGCCTCGACCAGCACGTTCGAGACCGAATAGCTCATGCCCAGGTTGGCGCTCACGGTACGGTTGAACACGTCTTCGCCGGAGGGATCGCGGAACACACTGAAGACGTCGGTGGTGGCGCCGCCGATATCGACACCCACGACCTGGATGTCGTTGCGTTTGGCGATCGTGTGAATGATCGAGCCCACCGCTCCGGGTGTGGGCATGATCGGAATCGGGGTCCAGGCCATGAGGTTCTTGTAACCCGGCGCGTGGGCCATCACATGCTCCATGAAGAGGTCGTGAATGGCGTGGCGCGCGGGCATCAGATTCTCGCGCTCCATGGTGGGCCGGATATTGTCGGTCACCGTGAGGGCGGTCTTATCCTCCAGACGTTCCTTGATCAGGTCGACGGCCTGGTTGTTCCCCGAGTAGATCACCGGCATCGAGTAGGAGGCGCCCAGGCGGGCCTTCGGATCCGCGGCGGCGACGATCTCGGCCAGCTCGACCACGTGGGTGGTCGTCCCGCCATCGATCCCGCCGGAGAGCAGGATCATGTCCGGCCGCAGGTGCCGGATGCGCTTGATCTTCTCGTGCGGCAGGCGGCCGTCGTTGCTCGCGATGATGTCCATCACGATCGCCCCGGCCCCCAGCGCGGCACGCTCGGCCGACTCCCCTGTCATGCTCTTGACCACCCCGGTCACCATCATCTGAAGCCCGCCGCCGGCGCTGGAGGTAGAGACGTAGATGTCCGCCCCCTCGTCACCCTTCTGCGGGGTGATGATGGTTTCCCCGTCGAGCAGCTTACGCCCGGCGAGTTCCTCGACCTCCATGACGGCGTTCAGGACCCCGCGGGTCACGTCCTCGAATGGGGCCTCGACCGTCGTCGGCGCCTCGCCGCGCACCACCAGACGATACTCATCGTCCTTGAGTTCGATGAGGATTGCCTTGGTGGTCGTGGAACCGCAATCGGTCGCCAGAACCGACCGGATTTTCATCGTCTTGAGATCATCCGCCGCACTCATGCACTCTTCCCCTACGAAACGTTGGTCCATGGCCCGGAATCGCCGGGCCGGTGGCTATCGTTGCCATGGTCCGGAGTTGCCGGGCCGGTGGCTATCGTTGCCAAGGCCAGCGCCGCGGCGGCAGACCCCGCCGCGCCCGCTCCTCTTGCTTCCGCTTTTTGTCCTCCGCCTTGAGGCGCTTCTCCTCCAGCCGCTGGTCCTCGTCGAGCTGCTCCATCAACTGGATCAGCTTCTCGACGTTCTCGCGCTCCTCCATGAGGTGGGAGAAGCGCTCGTAACTCTTCACCGTCAGGAACGCCTGCACAAAAGGTTGCAGGAAGATTAGCAGTTGGCTCCCCAGGAATGACAGGGGCTTTGTCGATTCCAGGAAGAAAACGGCCGGAACGGCCAAGCGCATACCCACCACGCGCTTGGCGACGGCCTCGAGCAGCTCGTCCTCGGTCATCTCGTCGAGCTTCTTCTTCACCGGTTCGCCCGGCGGCTTCTTGGGAGGATCGCCGGTCATGCTGCCCGCCATCGTGTCTGTACCTGCCTCGCTTCTTCGTCCCCTCGTCTCAACCCATCTCAACCAATCTCAAACAATCCCTAGGTCGCAGGCCCCTTCTCGTCATCGCCCAGCCCGAGGACGACGGCCTTCTCGCGGTCGATCATCTCCAGGATGAAACCCTGGATCTCCTCCGGGGCCGGCACCCGATCGCCGGAGGCGTCGACGTCTCTTCCGGCGCCCTCCGCCCGGCTCGGGTAGCGTAGGCGGATCGCCCGGTAGGTTTCCAGCCAGCTCCGGCGCGCAAACGGGCTCAACGTGACCCCGTCGGCATCGAAGATCACTCGCCGGAACTGATCCCACCGGCGTTCGGCCTGCGAGAACGGCTTCTTGACGATCACGCCCCGCTCGGTCAGCTCGAACGAGCCGGGCAGAAAGAACGCCTCCAGCGACAAGAAGAGCACCACGAAGGCGAAGGCGCCCCAGAAGGGTCCACCCATCCACAGCCCCGCCAGAAAACTGAGCACCAGGATCGCCACGAACACCAGAATCCCGGTGCCGCGGCGCTCGGCCGCCGGATGCACGCGCCAGGAAAGGCGCCGCCCCTCTGGCACGGCGTTATCGGTCATGGTCTCCCTGTGCCGGTGGCTCGTAGCGCACACGCAAACTGCGGGCGGCCCCGGCCTCATCCAGGCGTCCCACAAAGGTCGTGTGCGGGGCACCGCGCACGACATCGGGACTCTCGCGTATCTCCTCGGCAATCTGCGCCAGAGCATCGGCGAACAGATCGAGCGTCTCGGGTGTCTCGGTCTCGGTGGGCTCGATCATGAAAGCGTCGGGCACGATCAGCGGGAACGACACCGTTGGCGCGTGAAACCCGAAGTCCAGGATGCGCTTGGCGACGTCGATGTTCTTGACCTCGTGCTTGCGGGTCCACGCCAGCGTGGAGACGAACTCGTGCATGCAGTGTTCCCGCTTGTCGACCGGGAAGATCGGATCGACGCGCACCCTCAGGTAGTTGGCGTTGACGATCGCCGCGCGGGCCACCGCGCGCAGCCCGTCCGGACCCAGGGTGCGGATGTAGGCCCACGCGCGCAGGATCACGCCCACATTGCCCAGGTACGGGTGCAGCCGACCGAGCGCCCGCGGCGCCTCGGTGACCAGACGGTAGCTATCACCCTCCTTGACCACTCGGGGCACCGGCAGGTACGGCGCCAGGGCCGTGCTGACCGCCACCGGGCCCGCCCCCGGCCCACCGCCGCCGTGCGGGGTCGAGAAGGTCTTGTGCAGGTTGATGTGGATGCAGTCGACACCCATCGCCCCGGCGGTCGCCAGGCCCACGAAAGCATTCAGGTTCGCACCGTCGAGGTAGACCAACCCGTCGACCGCGTGAATCTTCTCGGCGATCCGGCAGATGCCCTCCTCGAACAGGCCCAGGGTGCTGGGATTGGTGATCATGATCCCCGCGGTGTGCTCGTCGATGAGTTCGCCGAGTTTCTCGACATCCACCCGGCCGTTCGGGAGCGAGGGAATCTGCTTCGGGCGGAAACCACACATGACGACACTGGCCGGATTGGTGCCGTGGGCTGAGTCGGGAATCAGAATGATGTCCTTGTCATTGCCCCGCTCGGCGTGGTAGGCGCGGAAAAGCTGCATGCCAAGCAGCTCACCCTGCGCCCCGGCGGCCGGGTGCAGGCTCACCGCGTCGAGTCCCACGATCGTCGCCAGCTCCTCGGAGAAGCGGTGGAGCATCTCCAGCACGCCCTGCAGCTGGCCCTGTGGGGCTTCCGGATGAAGCCCGCCAAAGCCGGGCAGCCGCGCGAGTTCTTCGTTGATCTTCGGGTTGTACTTCATGGTGCAGGACCCGAGCGGATAGAAGCCGCGGTCCACGTGATGATTGAGCAACGAGAGGGCAATGTAGTGACGCACCACCTCCGGCTCGGTGACCTCCGGCAGGGCGGGCGCCTCGGTCCGCCGCAGCGGCCCGGGAATCAGCGACTCGACGGACCGGCTGTCCACATCCAGCTCCGGCAACGCGTAGCCCCGGTGGCCCGGGCGACTGCGATCGTAGATCAACGGCACCGTGCCCCGGCAGCGGGTGGCGCACATCGGATCACCCTCGGCCGCTGTGATCCGCTTCGCGACGCGTGTCGCGCTCATCCGGTCTCCTCCCCTCACAACACCGCCGTCAGGGCGGTGGCCAGCGAATCGATGTCTCCGCGCGTCCGCTGCTCGGTGACCGCCACCAGCAGCTGTTTCTCCCGTCCGGGCATGTAGCGCCCCAGCGGAACACCGGGCAGGATCGGATAGCGGTCGGCGACCGCCGCGACCACGCGCTCGGCGTCCAGCGGCAGCTCGATGGCGAACTCCCGGAAGAACGGCCCGTCGAAAACCGGTTTCACCCCGGGCACGTCCAGCAACTTCTCCCGCGCGTAGGCGGCGCGTTGCAGCGACTGCTCGGCGACCTCACGCAGACCGTGCGGCCCCAACATGGCCATGTAGACGGTGGCCCGCAGCGCGATCAGTGCGCTGTTGGTGCAAATGTTCGAGGTCGCCTTGTCCCGGCGGATGTGTTGCTCGCGCGTCTGCAGGGTCAGCGTGAAACCGCGACGACCGGCGGCATCGTAGGCTTCCGCAGCGATCCGGCCGGGCATCTTGCGGATGTGCGCCTGCCGGGTGGCGAAGAAGCCGGCGCTTGGCCCCCCGCACTGCGGCGGCACGCCTAGCGACTGCACATCGCCCACGACGGTCTCGGCACCCAGCTCGGCCGGCGCCTTGAGGACCCCCAGGGAGATCGGATCGGCCGAAACGACCAGATGCGGCCGCTTCCCTTCCCGGGCCTGCACGATCTCGCCAATCCGGTCCAGCGGCTCGATCTGGCCGAAGAAGTTCGGCTGCTGGATCAGCACCGCCGCCACGGGCGCCCCGTCGTCCAGGGCCACCTCCAGTGCCGCGGGATCCAGAACCCCCTCCTGCGTGGCCAGCACCTGGAGTTCACAGTCAAGGCTCCCGAAGTAGCTGGCGCATACGCCGCGGATGCGCGGACTCACCGTATCGGGCAGCAGCACGCGCTGCCCGCGGGTCACCGAGCGCGCCAACAGAAGCGCCTCGGCGGCCGCCGAGGCGCCGTCGTACATCGAGGCGTTGGCCACTTCCATCCCGGTCAGCGCCGTGATCATCGACTGGAACTCGAAGATCACTGCCAGCGTTCCCTGCGCCACCTCGGCCTGGTAGGGCGTGTAGGCGGTGTAGAACTCCGGTCTCAGCGTGAGCTGGTCAATGGCCGCCGGGATGGCATGGTCATACATGCCGGCTCCCAGAAACGAAACATAGCACTGCGGATCGTAGTTGCGGTTCGCCAGGCGCACGGCCTCGCGCCGCAGCTCGGGCTCGCTTTCGGCCGGATCGATCCCGAGCGGCGCCTCCAGCCTCAGATCCTCGGGAATCTGCGCCAGTAGCTCTTCGAACGAGGAAACGCCGATCGCCTGGAGCAACCGGGCCTCCTCCTCGGCGGTGTGCCCAATGAAGCCCACTTAGGATTCTCCTCCCAGCTCCTCGACCAGCTTCTCGTAATCGGCGGCCGAAAGCAGATCGTCCAGCTGACCGGGGTCGCTCAACTTGGACCGCACCATCCAGCCGTCTTCGTACGGCGAGCGATTGATGATGCCGGGGTCGTCGGCGATCGCCTCGTTGACCGCGGTCACCTCGCCGCTGACCGGGGCGTACATGTCCGAGACCGCCTTGACGGCCTCGATCGAACCAAAGGCATCCATCGAGGTCAGCTCGGTACCCACCTCCGGAAGCTCCACGTAGACGATGTCACCGAGCTGATCCTGTGCGAAGTCGGTGATCCCGAAGACGACCTCCTCGCCCTCGGCCCGCACCCACTCATGCTCCTTGGTGTACTTCAACTCCTCGGGAAATTTCATCGTGAGACACCTCCCTGCTGCGCCGCACCTAGGACGACGACCCTCGAGGACGGTCGTCGCCTTCCGCCCAAGCTCCGCATCGTTCGTCCCCGCTTCTGAGTCGCTCGCCCTGTTTCTGGGTCGTTCGTCCCTGCTTCTGGGTCGCTCGCCCTATTTCTTGACCGAACCGTCTTTGTAAAAGGGCCGTTCCACGACCCGGGCCACGATCGTCCGCCCGCGGGCGTCGATCGAGAGTTCCGTGCCCTCGGCCTTCATCTCCAGCGGCACATAGCCCATGCCCATACCCTTCTCCAGAGAGGGGCAAAAGCCGCCGCTGGTGACGAAGCCCACTTGCCGACCGTCTTGGACGATCGGATAGCCGTGCCGGGGCAACCGCTTGCCCTCGACCTCGAATCCAACCAGCGTGCGCTCGAGGCCCGCTTCCTTCTGGGCCAACAGCGCATCGCGACCGATGAAATCGCCCCCCTTCTTCAGCTTCACGACCCAGCGCAGACCCGCTTCCAGAGGCGTCGTCTCGGTGCTGAGTTCGTTGCCGTAGAGGGCGTAATTGACCTCCATGCGCAGGCTGTCGCGGGCACCCAGGCCGATCGGCTCGATCCCCACGCCGGCGCCCCACTCAAAGAGAGCCTCCCACAGCGGCACGGCCACCTGGACGGGCACGTAGATTTCGAACCCATCTTCCCCGGTGTAGCCGTTGCGACTGATCAGAACCCGCTCCCCCTGCCATTCGACGAAGGTGTATTCGTAGTAGCCCACCTCGCAGACCGCCGAGGCGAACGGCTCAGCGAGCGCCGCTTCGGCTTTCGGCCCCTGCAACGCAATCTGCGCGTACGCATCGGTGGCGTTCTCGATGGTGATCCCTTCGGGAGCATGCCGGCGCATCCAGGCTTCGACGGCATCGGCGTTGGCCGCGTTGGCCACCAGCAGGGCCGCGTCGCCCAGGTGGTAGACCGTCACGTCGTCGATGATGCCGCCCTTCTCGTTGCACAGGGCGCTGTAGAGCAACGCCCCCTTGCTCAGCTTCTCGAGATTGTTCGTGATGAGGTAGTTGGTGAAGCCGATCGCGTTCTCACCGCGGATGAAAAAGCGTCCCATGTGGGAGACGTCGAAGACCCCCGCCCCCTGGCGCACCACCCGGTGTTCGTGGAGGATGCCGCCTGGAAACTGGACCGGCATCTCCCATCCCGCGAAGGGGACCATCTTTCCATTGTTTGCGACGTGATGGGCGTGGTACGGCGTCCTGCGTGTAGATGTGTTCATGCGCCTTCCTCCTGCTGCCATAGGCCGAATAGCCGACGGTATCACTCGGCCCGCGCGAGGTCAATCCCGGCCCGTCAGGCGTGCCCCCGGCCAGATCCCGACCAGCGGCAGGCCTGTCAGGCAGGCACCCCCGGCAAGATCCCGGCCAGCGGCCGGCCCGTCAGGCAGGCACCCCCCGCAGGATCCCGGCCAGCGCCCGCCCGGTCCAGGAAGCCGGTTCGCCGGCCACCTCTTCGGGCGTTCCGGCAGCCACCACGCGGCCCCCCTCCTCGCCCCCTTCCGGCCCCAGATCCACCATGTAGTCAGCGCTCTTGACGACGTCGAGGTTGTGCTCGATGACCAGCACCGAATTGCCGGCCTCGACCAGCCGCGCCAGTACCCCCAGCAGAATGCGCACGTCTTCGAAGTGCAGCCCCGTGGTGGGCTCATCGAGGATGTAGAGGGTGCGACCGGTGGCCACGCGGCTGAGCTCGGTGGCCAGCTTCACGCGCTGAGCCTCTCCGCCGCTCAGGGTCGTGGCCGGCTGCCCCAGGTGCAGGTAGCCGAGCCCCACGTCGCGCAGGGTCCCGATCTTGCGGGCCAAGGCGGGAATCGCGGCAAAGAACCCGGCGGCCTCCTCCACCGTCATCGCGAGCACATCGTGGATGTTACGTCCCTTGTAGGTGACCTCCAGCGTCTCGCGGTTGTAGCGCCGGCCCCCACACACTTCGCAGGTGACGTACACGTCGGGAAGGAAGTGCATCTCGATCTTCACTTCTCCATCCCCGCGGCAGGCCTCGCAGCGGCCGCCCTTGACGTTGAAGCTGAAGCGGCCAGGCTTGTATCCGCGTGCGCGGGATTCCGGCAGGCGGGCCAAGAGGTCGCGGATGAAGGTAAAGGCGCCGGTGTAGGTGGCCGGGTTCGACCGCGGCGTGCGGCCGATCGGCGACTGGTCGATCTCGATCACCTTGTCCAGATGATCGATGCCCTCGATGCCGTCATGGTCCCCCGGAACGGTGGCGGCGCGATTGAGCCGCCGGGCCAGGGCCCGGTGCAGGATGTCGTTGACGAGGGTGCTCTTGCCCGACCCCGACACCCCGGTGACGCACACCAAACGGCCGAGTGGGAAACGCACGCTGATGTCCTTCAGATTGTGCTCGCGGGCCCCGCGCACCTCGAGCCACTCGCCATTGCCGCCCCGCCGGCTGGCGGGGGTCGCAATTTCACGGTCGCCACGCAGGTAACTGCCGGTGAGCGAGCCCTCGGTGCGCGCGATCTGCTGGGGCGTACCCTGGGCCACGACGTGCCCGCCGAGCCGGCCGGCGCCCGGTCCGAGGTCGACCACGTGGTCGGCCGCGAGAATCGTCTCGAGGTCGTGTTCGACGACCAACAGCGTGTTGCCGAGGTCCCGCAGCACGGTGAGCGCCTCGAGTAGGCGCTGGTTGTCCCGGTGATGCAGGCCGATCGAGGGCTCGTCGAGCACATACAGGACCCCCACCAGCTGCGAGCCGATCTGCGTGGCGAGACGGATACGCTGCATCTCCCCACTCGAAAGCGTGCTCGCCCCCCGGTCCAGGGTCAGGTATCCCAGGCCCACATTGCGCAAGAACCCCAGCCGGTCACCGATCTCCTTTCGGATCTGACGTGAGAGATCACGGTCGCGCGGGCTGTCGTAGAGCCGGTTCACCGTCTCCAGACTCTCCTTGACGCTGAGCCGGGTCCAGTCGTGGATGTTGTAGTCGCCCACGCGCACCGCCAGGCTCTCGGCGCGCAAGCGGGCTCCCTGGCACTCGCTGCAGGCGTGGGGCGACATGAGCCGGCCGATCCACTCCTGCATCTCCTGCGATTTGGTCTCGCGGTAGCGCCGCTCGAGGTTGGGAATGATCCCCTCGAAGGCGACCTTGCCCTCGTAGCGCCCGCGCCGCGTCTCGACGGCGACGTCGAAGCGCTTGCCGCTGCTGCCGTAGAGAATCAGGTCCCGCGCCCGGTTCGACAGCCCCTTCCAGGGCTTCGCGGGATCGAATCGGTAGCGTTTGCCCAGACCGCGGATCAGCTGGCCCGTCCAGCCGGCCATGGCCCCCTGCATCGCCACCAACGCACCGTCGAAGATCGACTTGCTCGGGTCGATCACCACCAGTTCGGGATCGACCTCCATGAGGGTTCCCAGCCCCTGACAGCGCGGGCAAGCGCCGTGAGGGCTGTTGAAGGAGAAGTTGCGCGGGTGTAGCTCCGGGAAACTGCGCCCGCATTCCACGCATGCGGCGCGTTCGCTGTAAAGGCGCTCCTTGCTCCGCCCACCCGCGATCAGCAAGTTGCCCTCGGCCAATCGCAGCGCGGTCTCGATCGAATCGACCAGCCGCGTGCGCCGGCCCGGTTCGATCTGCAGGCGGTCGATCACGATCTCGATCCGGTGCTTCTTGTGCCGCGCCAGCTCGGGCGGGTCCTCCAGGCTGGCGAGTTCACCGTCGATCCGCGCCCGAAGGTATCCGCTGCGCTGCCAGTCGGCGATCTCCTTACGGTACTCGCCCTTGCGGTCTCGAACCACGGGCGCGAGGATCAGGGCTTTCTGCCCGGTGAATTCGGCAAGCACACCGTCGGCAATCTCGTCGACCGTCTGGGCGCCGACCGCCACGCCGCAGTCCGGGCAGTATTGCCGGCCAATGCGCGCGAAGAGCACGCGGAGGTAGTCGTAGATCTCGGTGATGGTCGCCACGGTGGAACGCGGATTGCCGCCGCCGGCGCGCTGGTCGATCGCGATCGCGGGGCTGAGCCCCTCGATGTGGTCCACCTCCGGCTTCTGCATCTGCCCCAGGAATTGTCGAGCGTAGGCCGAGAGGCTCTCGACGTAGCGACGCTGGCCCTCGGCGTAGATCGTGTCGAAGGCGAGCGAACTCTTCCCCGACCCCGACACGCCCGTGACCACGATGAGGGCCCCGCGGGGTAGCTCCAGCGAGATGTTCTGCAGATTGTGCTCGCGGGCGCCGCGTACTGCGATGACGCCACTGCCCCCGGAACTCGCGGTGCCGTCAGGCTTCCCTGCGCCCGCGGGCTTTCTAGCTGAACCCATGCGTATCCTCCTGCCCGCCCCCAGCCGGCGGCAGGAGGCGTGCGTGGCGCGCGCACTGGCCCCGACTACTCGTAGCGCAGTGCTTCGATCGGATCCTGTTTGGAGGCGTGCCAGGCAGGATAGAGTCCGAAGAATAGACCGATCAGGGTGGAGAGGGCCAGAGCAAAAAGGACGACGCCCACCGGCAGCGCGGCCGGCAGGGGCGAGACCCAGGAGACGATCAAGCCGAGCAACCCCCCACCCAGGATACCCACCGCTCCACCGACCAGCGTCAGGGTGATGGCCTCGGCCAGGAACTGGACGAGGATGTCGCGCCGCCGGCCGCCCAGGGCCCGCCGGATGCCGATCTCGCGGGTACGCTCGCGGACCGAAACCAGCATCATGTTCATGATGCCGATCCCGCCGACCATCAGGGCGATGCCGGAAACCAGCAACATGACCGCGTAGATCGCACGCGTCAGATTCGTGTACAGCTCCAACAGGTTCTCTTGGGTCGTCAGACCGAAGTTGTTCTCTTCGCCAGCCTCCAGACCCCGCCGCCGGCGCAGCAAGGACTCGACCTCCTCCCGCGCCTGCGCCGCCTGGTCCGGGGCGGTCGGTTGGATCAGGATGTAGTCGAGCACCTGACCCCACCCACGCTCCTGCTGCAGGGTCGTCACCGGCACGGCGAGGACCTCATCGAGGTTGTTTCCCAGAACCTGGCCTTTCTCTTCCAAGACCCCCAGCACCCGGTAACGGTACCCGCCGACGCGCACGTCCAAGCCCACCGGATCGATCGCACCGAAAAGCACGTCGGCCACGTCGGCTCCCAGAACGCACACCCGCGCCCGAGCCCACATCTCACCGCGCGTGAAGAACCGTCCGGAAGCGAGCGTCCGGTCTTCGACGAAGGGCATGTCCGCCCCGGTCCCCTGAATCGAGACCCGCTTCGTCTGCTGGCCCTCCCACTCGACGACCAGGGAGGTCATCGCGTTCGGAGAGGCGGCCGTCACCGATGGACATTGCTCCTCGATGGCCTCGGCGTCCTCCAAGGTCAGATCGGGACGCTGCTCGCGACGCTGGTGTCCCCCTATCTGGATACTAGCCTCGTGTTTGGTGAGATAGATGCTGCCCGACCCCAGCGAGGCGAGGTTCTCGGCCATGCTGCGATCGAGGCCCGTGAGGATCGAGGCCATGGCCACCACGGTGCCGACGCCGATCATGATACCCAGCAGGGTGAGTGAGGTGCGCAGCTTGTTGGCCACCAGCGCCCGCAGCGCGATCAGGATGCTCTCGGCCAGGATGGCCAGCTGCCCTCGGAGGCGGCCCCAGGTGGCCGAACCGCTGGGGCGCCTTCCGGATCGGCGGGCCTGATCGAGGCGTCGGTCTTGTGCGCTTGCCCGCTCCATACTTACTTCTCGTAGCTCAGCGCGCGCACCGGCGAAAGGCTCGCCGCCCGCGACGCCGGGTACAGGCCCGCGCCCAGGCCCACGGCGACAGCCAGCAAGAGACTGACGACGACCGACCAAGCCTCCACCCGCGCCGGCA
>CAZZIF010000021.1:27935-29379 GCA_964654025.1 uncultured bacterium | reverse complement strand
GATGTCCTCGAGCATGGCCTTGCGGCGATCACCGAAGCCGGGCGCCTTGACCGCGCAGCACTGCAGGGTGCCGCGAAGACGGTTGACCACCAGGGTCGCCAGGGCTTCGCCCTCGACGTCCTCGGAGAGCAGCATGATCGGCTTGCCGGCTTGGCTTACCTTCTCGAGGATCGGGAGCAGGTCCTTCAGGCTCGAGATCTTCTTGTCGAAGAGCAGGATGTAGGCGTCTTCGAGCACGACCTCCATGCTGTCCTTGTCGGTGATGAAGTACGGCGAAAGGTAGCCGTTGTCGAACTGCATACCCTCGACCACGTCGAGGTAGGTGTCGGTGGACTTGGCCTCTTCGACCGTGATCGTGCCTTCCTTGCCGACCTTGTCCATCGCCTCGGCGATGATCTTGCCGATCGTCATGTCGCCGTTGGCGCTGATCGTCGCGATCTGCTCGATCTGCGAGGTGTCGTTGACCTTCTTCGACATCTTCTCGAGTTCGGCCACCACAGCCTCGACACCCTTCTCGATGCCGCGCTTCAGATGCATCGGGTTCGCGCCCGCGGTCACGTTGCGCAATCCCTCACGGAAGATCGCCTCGGCGAGCAGCGTCGCCGTGGTGGTGCCGTCACCGGCCACGTCGGAGGTCTTCGAGGCCACCTCGCGCACCATCTGCGCGCCCATGTTGTGCCACGGGTCCTTCAGCGTCACTTCCTTGGCCACGGTGACGCCGTCCTTGGTGATCGTGGGCGAACCCCACTTCTTCTCGAGCACTACATTGCGACCGCGCGGACCCAAGGTGACCTTCACGGCGCGACTGAGCTGCTCGACGCCTTCCAGGATGGCCCTGCGGGCTTCTTCTTTGAATAGAAGCTGCTTTGCCGCCATGATTCCAAACCTCCTTATCGTTACTCAACCACGCCGAGAACATCGTCTTCGCGCATGATGAGATACTCATCGCCCTCGATCTTGACCTCGGTGCCGGCGTACTTGCTGATGAGCACGCGATCGCCGACCTTCACCTCGAGTTCACGAACCTCGCCCTCGTCCGTCCGGCGGCCCTTGCCACAGGCGATGACCTTCGCTTCCATCGGCTTCTCCTTGGCGGTATCCGGAATGATGATGCCGCCAGCCGTCTTCTGCTCGTTGTCCTCATCAAGCCGCTTGACGAGGATGCGATCCCCCAAAGGACGGATCTTCGTCTTCATCGACCTTTCCTCCTTCACGGGATTCGAGGGAACCGCTCCTTCTTGGATGCCAGTCCCGAAGATCCCTTTCCATCTGTCGCGCCGGGGCCCATGACCCGGCTTCCTTAAGGAGTTGCCTCACTGGCGACTCCGAACCTCCCGAATCGGGCGTGCTGATAGCAGCCACCCGCTTCATGTGCCAATTTCATGCCAAACTGACAGGCAATTTCTATCTATATTGTCTACATTGAATTAGATCATTTTCTCCC
>CAZZIF010000021.1:15554-27835 GCA_964654025.1 uncultured bacterium | reverse complement strand
CTCACGTAAGGCCTCGGGCAGGTCCTCCGCCTCGATTCGACCACGCGCCGAACCCAGATCCGCAAGCTCGTGCACAACCTGCCTGAGTTCGGACACGTTGCCGGGCCAATCGTAGGCCACCAGGCGGTCGAGCACATCGCGGAAGAAGCGAATCGGCCGGTCTTGCTCGCGCCCGATCTCGGACAGGAAGTGCCTCGCCAAGGGTACGATGTCCCGGCGCCGGAAGCGCAGGGGCGGAAGCTCGAGGCGGGCCTCTGCGAGAATCTCCACCAGCCCTTCGTCCAACCGGCCGGACTCGACCAGCCCCCGCGGATCGGACTCACAGGCCGCCACGATGCGGGGACGGATATCGATCGCCTCCCCGTCAATCGCCGGCCGCAAGAGCCTCGTCCGCAGCAGGTCGGCCACCCGTTCCTGGAGGTCGATGGGCAGGTGCGTCAGGTCATCGAGAAACAGGGTGCCTTCCGAGGCCTGCTCCAAGCGGCCGGGACGCCGGGCGCGGGATCCGCTGGACGGCGTGCCGAACAGCTCGCGCGCCAGCTGGCGCGGCGGCAGTGCGCTGCAGCGGAGGTCGAGCAATACGCCGTTGCGACGCCGGCTGTTGTGATGGAGCATCCCCGCAACGAGACGTTTGCCGGTACCCTCCTCGCCAACCAGCAGTGCGTGCAGTTCCGTGGGAGCAACCTCTTTCAGCCAGGCGCGCACCTGCGCCAGGGCTGGCGAATCGCCGATCAGGTTGGGGAAGCTGAACCGCTGGTCGAGTTGCTGGGTCACCCTCGAGAGGTCTCCAACCAGCCGTTGCCGCTCGAGGAGCCGCTCGACCGTCGCTTGAAGCTTGACCAGATTATAGGGCGGCGACTGGAAATCCACGACACCCCGCGACAGGGCCTCGGTCGCTCGTTGCTCCTCTTCGGGATGGATCAGCAGAATCCCCCCGGCCTCGGGATTGCGTGACCGCGCCAGCTCGAGAATGGCCAGCCCCTGGATATTCGGGGCACTGAGTTCGGTGACGATCACATCCACCGGCCGCCGGTCCAGAATCCGCTCCGCCGCAGCCCGGTCAGAGACCGCCCGGCTCTCGCAGGGAAGCTGAGACAACCGACGTTCGAATTCCCTGCGCGCGCCGGCGCTGCCATGGGCAATCAGGATGGTCGGCCGCGGCGACCACTCGAGGGGAAGTCTCCCCCGCGCTGCATCTCTCGGATCGTCGGCCATATGTTGCGATCGTCCCCCACCACACGCCCTGCGCAGCCGCGAATTCTGCGATGCGGCGCACGCCTCGAGCAGCCGTGCATTCTGCGATGCGGCACACGCCTCGAGCAGCCGTGCATTCTGCGATGCGCCGCGCGCATTGCGGTCCGTCCCGCCAAGCCGGCCCGCAGCGGCATCTGCGAGCTTCCGACAGGCAAGATAGCAAGTTAGGCCAACCCGAACCAGGGGGGAACGGACCTTGCACCCCGGTGCCTTCGCCCGGATGACCTGGGGAGGCATCCATGGGAGGCCGCCATCTGATCGTGGCAGCCGGCAGCGGGGGTAGAACGAGACTGGTTTGGGGTTTCGAAACGCGGAACACCGCTCCTTTGCGAAGACCTCTTGGAATCGGCACCTCAGAAGGAGCACCGATTGCAGCGCAGATACCGGCCCGCAATCCCCCGCCCGGCCGGCACGGCTTCAGCGCCCGGATGGTATGCCATCGGGACAGTCGCCGTGCTGTGCGGTGTCGCGGGACTGATCATGGCGAGTCCGGCAGCCCGGGCGGATACGTTCCCGCCATTGGGCTTCCGGACCCTGCCCGCGCACGTCGCGGTCGAGAAGATGATGGCACCATCGAATCCGTTCCCCATGAGCACCTCGCAGTTCGATTGGCGCAGCGAGGGTATCATTCCCGAGGCTCAACACCAGGGCGACTGCGGCGCGTGCTGGGTTTTCGCCGGGGTGGCTTGCATGGAGGCGATGTGCCGCCAAGCCGGCGCGCCGAACTCGCTCGACCTGTCGGAACAGCGCGTCCTCTCTTGCGCCACGATGGGTTTTTTCCACCGGGGATCCCGGGTTCGTAACCGCGGCTGCTGCGGAGGTTCGGCCACCGTCTTCGAGTTCCTGCGAGTCTACGGCTCGATGCTCGAGAGCGATCTGCCCTACGAGGCCGGCGACTCCGGCGGAGGGGCCGGCTGCGGCATGAATGTGCCCGTCGTGCCCTGCGCGCAGGAACCGTCCTCGGGCTGGTACGTGTCCGACTGGCATCTTATCGCCGGGCCGACCCGGCCAACCGTCGAGGAGCTGAAGAGTGCCCTCGCGCACGGTCCGATTTGGCTGGGCTACAACGTCTACGAAGACTTCGGCGACTACTGGTACGGAGCTTCCCCCGGCGACCCACCCTACCGGCACGAGACCGGAACGCTGGTCGGGGGCCACGCGGTGCTCTTGATCGGCTTCGATGACGAGGAGCAGTCCTTCACCTGCCTGAATAGCTGGGGCCGGTACGCGGGCCCCTATGGCGACGGCACCTTCCGCGTCGCCTATGACCACAACACCGAGTTCGGCCAGGATGCCGCCTGGATCGAGGTGGACCAGGGCGTCTACGATCCTGGCCCGGATCACGCCTGCTGCAATCCAAACACAGGGGGCTGCATCGTGGTTTCCGAGGAGGAGTGCGAGGCGCTGATGGGCATCTGGCAACCCCACGAGAATGCATGCACACCTCTCCTTTGCCAGGTGGAACACATCGACGCCCCGTGCTGTCTGGAATCGGTGTGCGTGTGGCGAAACGAAGACGAGTGTCTGACGGCCGGCGGCACATGGGAGAGCGGGGCCGGCAGCTGCGATCCCAATCCCTGTGCGGATCCTCCGGGCAGCGGGTTGGCCGCCTGCTGCCTAGGGTCCGACTGCTTCCTGGCCACCGAAGCCGAGTGTGAAAGCGAACAGGGCGATTGGATGCCGGCCAGCCCCGCCTGCGATCCCAACCCCTGTCCGTCCCCGAGTGAGCGGTTGACCTGGGGCGCCATCAAGATCCGCTACCGCGCCAGCCTGAGCGCGGAGAGATGATCGGAGGGAAGCTATGTGCGCTGATCGACGTTCCAGTGGCCTCCGTTTCCTGGAGAACCTGGCCTACTTGGTGCCCGGGTACGAGGGCTATCGCGACCAAGCACGCCGGCAGGAAGAGGACAGCCGTCTGAGAGGGCGGGTCAACCGCAAGCTGCTGTACTTGCTCAACGCACTCGAATCGATTCACGATCGGTGGTCCGCCGAGGCGTGGGACACCCACATGGATCTGCTCGACCAGCGCCGGATCCAGCTTCAGACGATCGTCGACACGGTCAAGTCCCCCCCTCCCACCTACGCGATGTTCTTCAGCACGACGCAGCTGGAGGAGGACTTGCTCGAACGATTGCTCGAATCCGATCTCTTGATCTTGCAGGATCTGGATGACACCGAAGCCTACCTGGAATCCCGCGGGGGAAAGGTGACGACAGCGCCCCGCACCGTGCGAGCGTTCCTACGCACGCTGGACGAGCATCTGGGATCCCTCGAACGACACCTGATCATGCGGGAGAGGATCCTGGCCAGCGCGACCTGGAACGACATGGAAGCCAATCCCAGCCAGGCGGCGTGAGGCGCACGGGAAGGGCCCTCTACTGGGCCCCTCCCGACGCCTGAGCCTGCAATGCCTGGGACTTCAGATGCGGCAGCAACGCTTCACCCCAGCCGGCGACATCCGAGCTGCGGACGACGTAGGCATCCGCGATCCAGCTCGAGAAGTCGTCCTCCAGATGGCACGGCCGGGATGTGTTGAAGATGATCTCGGACCTGAGACCAAGATCAAGAAGGGCAAGGACCGCATCGTGTCCTTGCCCTTCGCCTAGATCCGGATCGAGAACGACATGTGTCGGAGCGCACTCCCGTGCGAGGCGCACGAGCTGGGCCGTATCCTCGGCTTCGAGCACTTCACATCCGTGTGCGCGCAAGAAGTCGCGGTAGCGCCGGCGCAGGGCGGGCTGCTCCTCACCGAGCAAAACGACAGGTCTCACCTTGACCCACCCCCTTCCCTGGGAGAGCGGCCAAGCAGCGGCGCTCCCGACGTCTAGCTCAGCTGGTCAATGTACTCGGCGCCTCTCTTGACCGCCTGCTCATTCAAAGGAATCAGCTTCGTCTTCTTGATGAAATCACCCAACGAAGACGTCACCGTCTCCATCGTATACAGCTTCGTGCGGCGAGCCACGGCTCCCAACATGACCATGTTGGCGGCCTTGGTGTTGCCGAGCTCATCCGCCAACTGGGTGGCCGGAACCGGCACGGCGACAATATCGGTCCGTTTCGGTTCCACGTCAACCAGAGAGCTGTCGTAGAAGATGATACCACCTGGGACCACGTTGGGCTCGAACTTCTCGAGCGAGGGCCGGTTGAAGGCCACCAGCACATCGATCTCGGCCACCACCGGCGAACCGATCTGGTCGGTGGAGACGTGAACGCTGCAATTGGCGGTACCGCCTCGCATTTCCGGCCCGTAGGAGGGCAACCACGAGACGTGGTAGCCGGCGTTCATGCCGGTGGCGGCAATCCCCAGGCCCAAAAGGAGGACGCCCTGACCCCCGAAACCGGCCACCTTGAACGCCGGATTCCGCCAGGCCTCCTCCATGTGGTCCATGGTGGCGACCTTCTCCTGCGGCTTCGTCGCATCCGGCTCGGGGATCTCGATCAGGTTGTGGATGTTCTCGGTAAGCCACTTGGCCGGCTCGCAGGGATTGGCTTCGACTTCCTCGCCCCGATCGCGATAGCAGCCCAGCGGGAAGATCGGTTCCATGGCCTCGCCGATCCACTTGCGCGCCTCCACCGGCGGCAGCCCCCAGCCGGTGGGACAAGGAGCAAGGATCTCGACCAGACTGAACCCCTTACCCTCCATCTGATACTTGATCGCCTTCTTCACCGCCCGGCGCGCCTTGGCATTGTGCTTGGGACTCTCGAGCGAGACGCGCTCCACGTAGACCGGCGCACGGAGCGCGTTGATCAGCTCGGCCACCTGGACCGGATAGCCTTCGTTACCCACCGACCGGCCGTAGGGCGTCGTCGTGGTGCGCTGGCCCTCCAGCGTCGTGGGCGCCATCTGGCCACCGGTCATGCCATAGATGGCGTTGTTGACGAAGATGACCGTCATGTTCTCGCCGCGATTGGCGGCGTGGACGATCTCGGCGGTTCCGATGGCGGCCAGGTCACCGTCACCCTGATACGAGATGACAATGCTGTCGGGGTGAGTGCGCTTGACCCCCGTCGCCACTGCCGGCGCGCGGCCGTGCGCGGCCTGGATGTTGCCGGTGTCGAAGTAGTAATAGGCGAACACGCTGCACCCGACCGGGCTGACGAAGATGGTCCGGTCCTGGATACCAAGATCGGCCACCGCTTCACTGATGAACTTGTGGATGTTGCCGTGGCCGCACCCGGGACAGTAGTGGATGACGTCCTTGTTGGCGCCCGGCTTGCGCTCGTAGACCGGGTAGAAGGCCTTCGGCTTCTCGAACTTGACCTGCATGATCTTCTCCCTCCTGGCCGCCGGCCCCGTGCGCGGACGAGGGGACCGGCAGCAGCTCTATGCCAGGCGCTTCAGCGCGTCTGCTACCTCGGTCACGGTGGGGATGTTGCCGCCCATGCGGCCGTAGAACTCCACCGGCTTGCGGCCCTCGATGGCCAACTTCACGTCCTTGACCATCTGGCCGTTGTTCATCTCGACCGTGATGAACTTGGCGATCCGGTCGGTCTCGGCCAGCTCCCGCAGCTTCTCCTCGGGGAAAGGCCACAACGTGATCGGACGCAAGAGGCCGACCTTCATCCCTTCCTTGCGAAGCTGGTCGATCGCTGATCGCAGCACCCGGGCCACGATCCCGAAGCCCACGGCCACGACCTCGGCATCCTCGATCCGGTATTCCTCGAAGCGTACCTCGTTCCTCGTGATCTCGGCGTACTTCTCCTGCAGATGCAGGTTGTGCGCCTCGAGCTCGTCGCCATCCAGGAAGATCGAGGAGACCAGGTTCTTGCGCGGCCCCTCGCCTACACCAACGGTCCAGTCCTTCTTCGGTGCCGCCACCGCGGTGTCCGGGAAGGAGACCGGCTCCATCATCTGGCCGGTCGCGCCGTCGGAGAGGATGAAAACCGGATTGCGGTACTTGTCCGCCAGGTCGAAGGCCAAAATCGTGAGATCACACATCTCCTGCACCGAATTGGGCGCCAGGACGATGTTCTTGTAGTTGCCGTGGCCACCGCCCCAGACGACCTGATGATAGTCGCCCTGCTCGGGAGCGATGTTGCCCAGGCCGGGACCGCCGCGGACGATCGATACGATCACGCAGGGCAACTCGGCGCCGGCGATGTAGGAAACCCCTTCCATCTTGAGGCTGATGCCGGGCCCCGAGGACGCGGTCATGACGCGCGCTCCGGCGCCGGAAGCGCCGTAGACCATGTTGATCGCGGCCACCTCGCTTTCGGCCTGCAGGAACGTCCCGCCCACCTTCGGCATGTACTTGGCCGCGGTTTCCGCGATCTCGCTCGCGGGGGTGATCGGATAGCCGAAATAGACGCGGCAACCGGCCAGGATCGCGCCGCGCACGATGGCATCGTTGCCTTTGAGCAGTGCCTTCGCCATCACTTCCTCCCTACTCTATGGCGGCCTTCTAAGGCGCGCGCAGTGATGTTACTCGCCCTCTTCCAACTTGTAGACCGTGATGGCACCCGGCTCCGGACAGGCATAGAAGCAGATGCCGCAGGCGATACAGCCCTCGCCCTTGTAGGCGGCCGGGCGGTAGCCGACGCGATTGAGCTTCGGGGAGAATTCCAAGACCTGTTGCGGACAGTCGGCGATGCAGCAGCCGCAGCCTTTGCACTCGTCCTCGCGGATCTTCACGAATCCGCGCGTCTTGCCGCCGGTCTTCTTCTGAGTTGCTTGTGTAGACATATGGGTCTCCTCCAGATCTGTATGAAGGCCGCCCAAACGGGGCCGCCCCAGCAGGCCGTGCCCGGTCAGCCACACCACGGGGGGCGCTTCAAGAAGGCGTCGGAGACGGCGTTGGTACCAGGGAACACCTGAGCCTAGGGGATCGAACCCCCAGCGTCAAGGCGGGGCTTCTTATGTCTTGGATAGCGATTCCGCGGACCTGGTCCAGGGTTAGAGCCGAACAAGTGCCATCGTTAGCGCGGTGTCCATCGCGCGGTGCCCATCGCGCGGTGCCCATCGCGCAGTGCCCACCGCGTGGCAGCCACCGCGTGGCAGCCACCCTACGGTACCCACCGCGCGGCCTCCCGCACGGCGCCGGTCACGTTCAAACGGGGCAGAACATGCGTCCTACCCCGTTTGGGTTGTGCCCGAGCGAGTCGGAGCGAGCTGACCCGCTCGGTTGTGGGGGAACCTCTCCCCTAATTGTACCCCGCCATGGCGCCTAGCGGTAGTGGAACAGCTTGACCGAATGCCCGACCTCGCCGGCCCGGAAAGTGCACCAGTACACCCCGACCGTCGCGCGGCCGCCCCGGTCGAGTGAACCATCCCAGGACACTTGATGGATGCCGGGCTCGAACGTCCGGTCCACCAGGGTCCGCACCAAGCGGCCACTGGCATCGTAGATCAACAGCGACACATTGCTCTCCTCCGCCAGAGCAAAGTCGAGGCGCGTCATCCCCAGGAACGGATTCGGACGGGCGCCCAAGAGAGCGGTCGTCTCCGGACGCACCGCCGGCGCCGAGGCCGGCGCACGCTCATCCGCATCGGTCAGCGTCGCGGCGGGATCACCGAACCCAGTGTTGCCGACCCCGCGCAGCTCGCCGGTCTCGAGCACCGGCATCGCCGCGACGGGATCGGTCACCCGGAAGCGAAGGGTCGCCACCTCGCCGCTGCCGCCGAAGGTCGTCCCGGTCCCCAACAAGGCCGCGTCGAACACCACCCGTCCACTGAAGTCGTGGTGAGCGGCGAAGACCGGACCACTCTGGCCGAGCCACTCGCTCTGCGACACGTCCAGCAGCGTCAGGCCGGCGGCGTCATAGGTGATTACGGCGTGCATGCCCTTCACCGAGGCGGTGTTCTCTTCCAGTACCAGGCGCGCCTCGATCAGGCTTCGATCCGCCATTTGCTGCGGCGCAGTACGGAGGACGAGCACCGGCTCCTCGCCGGCCGGCGATTCACGAACCGTGCTGATAGGCGAGGGACCGCTGGCCGAGACCTGGCCGAAGTTGATGGCAAGCATCATCAGGTCCTCGAAACCCACCTCGTTGTCGGTCGTCGGGCGTCCGTCGACCGTGTAGTCGGTGGTCGGCCCCACATCGCAGTCGGGCAGGTACTCCGGATCGCCTTCGGCACCGAAGTAACTGGAACCCATGCGGGAGACGTCCTGTGTGTTGACCAGGTTGTCGGCGAGTTCTCCGGAACCCGTCACATCGCCCAGGTGATAGCTCAGCGTACCGCCGGTGCGGTTCGAGACCGCCGACCAGTTGCCACAGGCATCCTGGGTGAAGACGACGTAGTACCAGAAATCACGCGCGGCCGGGTCGTCGTTCTCGCCACTGGCGGTGACCGTGGTGAGTTCCCAGGGCGCACTCGGCGGGTAGGTGGGGACCGCCGGCTCGGCGCCGGTGCCGTCGTCGTACTCGGGATAGTCACCGAAGGGCGCGCGGTAGACCTCGATCACATCCGCATCGGCCGGCGGGGTGAAGGTCACGGTGATCGGGGTCGTCCCGTCGTCGTCGTTGCCCGACTTGACCTGGGTGGCGCCCAGATCGGCCACCGCCACCGGGGCCTCGGTGTCGACGGTGATCTCGGCGTCGGCACCGGGCACGGCCGGCACGACAACGTTCTCGCAATCGCGCAGGTCGACGCTGGCGACCGAGATGACGCCGGTGCCGTCGGGCTCCCCGGGCTTCTTCTCGACATCGATGTAGAACAACGTGCCCGGCGAGCTGCTGGGTCCGCACGGCTCGCCCAGGATCGCGCAGTCGACTTTGTAGGTGCCGGCCGAGAGCTCGGTGGCGGCAAAGTAAGTGGTCCATACCGGGGGATCCCCACCATTGAGATAGGTCCCCTCGGTGATGGCCGAAACACCGCCGGCCAGCTGAATCTCCTCGCTCAGGCTGAAGATCACGCTGAATCCGCGCAGCTCGGCCGTATCGGTGCGGTCCAGCACGAAAGGAATGTCCTCGATGACGGTGTTCTCGGTCGAGAGGCACTCACCGGGCTGGAGGGGACCCACGGTGTTCGCATCGCGCTGCAAGCCACAGACCACCTGCGTGTCGGTGCCGCAGATCAGCATGGGTTCATGCTGGACGTCCTCACCCAGGATCGGGTCGCCGATGCCAATCGGCGGCGGTCCGCCCGGGTCGCCCCACCAGCAGTAGGTCGCATCCTGCGCGTTCGGGCTGAAGCGATTGTCGAACCCGGCCAGCGCGTTGCCGAAGACAGCGGCCTCGTGCATGTTCACCTGGGCGTCGCCGTCAACGCGTACCCCGGTGGCCCACATCGTGACGGTGGCCTGCTCGATCAT
This sequence comes from uncultured bacterium, assembly GCA_964654025.1. Classification (GTDB taxonomy): domain Bacteria; phylum Eisenbacteria; class RBG-16-71-46; order CAIMUX01; family WJJG01; genus CAYQJL01. The sequence continues at coordinate 18,329 of CAZZIF010000021.1, read as the reverse complement.
CACCTCCACCGGCATCTCCTGGCCGTAGGCGCGAATTCCGATCAAATTCTCATCGGTTCCGTCTCCTCCGGGCCCGCCGAGGCAGAGTTCGGTCAGATGGGCCGTCGTGAACGTTTCACGCCCCAGCACCCAGATGCCCACTTGGTGGTACCCCTGGAAGTTCACGTTGTGGACCTCGAAATCGCCGCCGGTGAGCACCAGACCCGCGTAACGGTTCTCGATGAGCAGGTTTGCCCCGATCGCAGCGCTCCCGTGCGAGGCCAAGGCCGCGTCATTCTGCGTCAGGGAGTTGTCGCTGATCTGGCAGGCCGCATCGGCGTCCTCCAGGAGAATCCCCGCCGATTGGACCTGGGTCAGCGGATCCGGTCCGGCCTCGGGATCGGTGGAGAGATGCCAACAGATCTCGTTTTCGAGCAAGACGGCGTAGGCCCCGTGCCGAACGTGAATGCCGATCGGCGTCGCCGCGCCGAGATCGTAGCCCGGCCCGTGAAGCGCGCACTGCTCGGCCGTCAGGGACAGGTCGGCGCCGCTCGCCACCACGGCCCCCTTCTGGTAGGCGTCGATGTAGCAACCCGTGAGCGTCACCGCGCGGGCGGTCCCCGCGTCGGCAACGGCGATGACGCCGTAGCCGCTCGCGGCGGCCGTCGCCGGCATCTCGCGCAGGCGGGTGATCTCGACCCCGCTCAGCATCGCATCGGCATCGTGGATGGCCACGCCGACAAAGCATTCGTTCCCCGCGCCGAGGTTCAGGCCGTCGACCACCAGGTTCTCGAGCGCAACGCCCGAGGCGTCGTGAACATAGACAATCGGCTTCATGGGATCGCCCTCGAAGACGAAGCGCGTCTCGAGCACATCCGGAGAGGCCAGGGTGGCCCCGCCGGCCTCGCCCACCAGAGCAACCTCCTTCTCGATGACGACCTGTTCGGTGTAGGTTCCCGGCGCAATGCTGATCAGATCGCCCGCGACGGAGGCATCGATCGCCGCCTGGATCGTGGGGTATTCGCTGGGAACGAGCAATGGTTCCGCGCCGGCCACTCCCGTGACCAGCAACCACCCCGCGACCAGCAGCCACCCCGCGAAGAGCAAGGGTAGCCCGCCGCTGACGGGCACGGCATCTCGGTAGCTATGCTTGGCTTTCATCTTGATCCTCCTCAAGCTCGATCCGTTGGTTTGATCCGTTCAATACCAATAGAGGTCTGTCTACGGTACGAACCGAGGGGCCGGGCGCAGAATGCTGAACAGGTTGTCAAACCACACATTCGTGCCCATGGCGGCACAGCCGCCCGTTCCTTGGGTGTGCGTGCCATCGGTCGCGGTGATCACCGGCAGGCCGTTGACGCACGCCTTGTGCTCGTCACCCTGCGTTTCCACACGCAGCGTGTACCACGTGTTGGAAGAATAGCTGTACGGCTCCGATGCCAGTTCCGTATGGACGCCGTTTTCACACTTAATGAGTCTGGCCGTCGTGAGACCGGACAACACGAACAGGTAGTAGTTGCCGGGGTCGCTCAGACGGTAGACCAGGCCGAACTCGTTCGATCCGCCTCCCTTGTGTTGCACGCAGGCCTGGAGAATCGTATCCGTCCACGAGGTACCCGAAGACGCGTAGGCCAAGCACCAGTCGCTGCCACCGTTGTCGAGGGACTCCAGACAGGTATCGCCGTTGCCCGGCACCCACATGTCGACCGGCATGCGGACCAATCCGCCCATGTAGCCGTTCGTGAAGCCGGAGTAGAAGAACCGGGGCCATAGCTGGTCTGCGCACGGTTCCATGGCCGTGGCCGCATGGACCACACCGAAGAAGAGGGCAATACCGAGCAGAACGGCGAGGACGCGGGATCGCTTCATGGCGGAATCCTCCTTTTGCTGGATGTCACTAGCAGTAGACGCCATGGGATTGGCCGGGCAGGGTGTACACCATCGATGAAATCACAGCCACACAATCCCAGAATCATCTGGCCGGGCAGAAGGAGAGCTGTTCGTGTACGCTCGTTCACCTTCATCGCCCAAAGGGCCAGTAATCACAATCGAACACTCAAGCTATAACTCAAATTCGGGGATTTGCAAAGCCCTTTTCCGCGCATGTGTGGAGCGTGCGTTTTAGCGAATGCGTAACCAACCGCGGGTGGCCAGCGTGCCCTGCGCATCCCTCACACGCGCCCAGTAGAACCCGGCGCTCAAGGGATGCGATCGAACGCTGCCATCCCACCGGTAGCTTCCGCCGCTCAGGTCGACGGCCCGGCGAAGAAGAAGGCGGCCATCGACATCGAGAATCTCCAGCCATCCGGTTCCCTGCGGCTCGGCGGGTGATCCGGCGTCTCCGCGTCCCCAGCTCAGCGTGATTTGCCCGCGGGTGGGTACCGGGTGGGCGCGCAGCGTGAACGCCGGCACGAGGTGTGAGGCCGGTTGCTGCACCCCGGCCACCGGAAGGTCCATCGGAGTCCAGCGCATCGACCAGTGCGTGGCCCCGGTCAGAAATGCGCCCAGGACCGCTTGAGGCTCCTGTGCGGCGTCGGCGACCGAGAGTTCCCAGTAGAGCTGATCGGCTTCAGGCGTCCCCTCCGGATCGGGGAGCCCTCCCAGCGGCCCCGGAGCCAGCGGGGGCAAGGTGGGCAGCTCGAGCATGCCCGGTCCCGCCGGAGCGTAGAGGCGCCAGAGGGCAGTCGTCGGCACACTGTTGTTCTCGGGATCGATCGACCGCAACCCGAGTACCGACCGCGTCCAGGTCGGCGAGGGGTTCACGCCCGGCTGCGAGGGATCCGACCACTGCAGCGT